>QZLA01000380.1 GCA_004796375.1 Desulfobacteraceae bacterium | reverse complement strand
ATGCCGCTGCCTGGCGTGCATTGGGCCAGTTCAAGGATGATCCTGAGCCGGTGGGGGTTGGACAGGGCTTTGAAAATCCGGGAAAACCGTTCAAGCCGCTCTTCAGACATTATGTGGAATTCATCGTTCGACATGTTTCGAAGTATAGTAATGCTCGGCCCGGTTGTCAAGATGAAAAAGATGTGCGCCTGAATGGATACCGACGGGGCATGGCAACCGGCGGGTGGTCAAGCCCAAAGGTCGGTTCAGGTACTATTCGGCTCCGTACTCGGCCAGATAGGCATCAATCTGGGCCACCATGTCATCATTGAGGACCACCTGGCCATTGATGGGCCGGTTATGCAGGTACGCTTTAATCTCGGAAATGGTGATAATGGCAAAAATAGGGATGTTCAGCTTCCGGGCCACCTCCTTGAGGGCATTTTCTTCTGTTTTCCCCTTTTCCTGTCGGTTTACCGAGATGATGATCCCTTTGACCCTGGGGCTGTTGTTGGCCTCCAGGATCTCTAATGATTCCCGGATCGCCTTGCCCGAAGTAATTACATCATCAATCAGGATCAATTCCGTTGAGGATTCCAGCGGCATGCCCACCACGGTGCTCTTGTCCCCATAGGTTTTGGCCTCTTTCCGGTTGAACACATATCCCTTGTCCATGCCCAGGCCGTTCAACGCCACTGCAGCGGAGATGCACAGGGGAATGCCCTTATAGGCCGGGCCGTAGATGCCGTCAAAATCACTGTTGAAATGTTCCTGGATGGCTTTTGCATAAAACTGTCCGAGCCTGGCGATTTTTGCCCCGGTGTCAAACATGCCGGTGTTGATAAAGTATGGGGCAACGCGGCCGCTTTTGAGGGTAAAGGTCCCGAATTTAAGGGCGTGGCATTGGACGAGAAATTCGATAAATTCTTCTTTATAGGTCATTGATTTTCCTTTTTGGAACCGGTCACCGGGGCTGGCGCCAGGTAAAGTAGGTGTCAAGATCAACGATCTGGCCGTTTTTCAGCAGGGCCCGCCGGTTAAAATCGGCCATCCGGGAGACCTGTGTGTCATCAAAGACCGGGCCGTCGGTGCACACCACCTGTTCTCCGCAGACACAGGCGCCGCATACACCGAATCCGCAGCGCATATAACGCTCCAGCGACACCTGGCAGGGGATCTGTTCACCCCGGCAGATCTGAACAACGGCATGCATCATGATTTCCGGTCCACAGGCATACACCTGTTCAACAGATGCCCCTTTGCCCAGCAGGTCCAGCAGCAGGTCGGTGACAAATCCCTTGTGACCGTAACTGCCGTCGTCGGTGCAGAACTGCCGGTCACCCGGGTGTCGTTCCGGCGGGTTCCGGTTCGGGTCGTTGGAGTCATGATAGAGCAGGTGGGACCTTGTCCGGGCACCGTGGATCACGGCAAGGGGGTTTTCCCCGTTCTCCAGCAGGGTGTCGATCAGCGGGGCAAGCGGGGCCATGCCGAAACCGCCGGCCACAAAAACGGTGTGTGCCGGTTCATCGGGCAGGGTGAACCCGTTACCAAAAGGTCCCCGGATTCCCACCAGGTCACCCGGTTCCAGGGCAATGGCTTTTTGTGAAAATATCCCCTTGGCTTCAATGGTAATACCGAACCGGGCAGGAGAGACAAAAGACAGGGTATAGGGTTTTTCATCCACTCCCGGGATCCAGAACATGACAAACTGCCCCGGAGTGAATGTAATGGGGGCATCAAAATACAGGGTGGCGGACTCGCCAGGGTGTTCAATCACCTTTTCAGCCACCCGGATCATGGTATGGGTTTTGGATGGTGTCATAAGCGCCTACGTTTCCTGGTGTGCAGCCCCTTTGATGTCTTCAATGGAGCAGTTGTGGGATTCAAGCCAGTCGTTCATTTCCCGTGTCACTTTGTCAAACACATCGATTCCCCGGTATCTGACAGCACTTCCGATACCGGTCAGGGAGGCGCCGGCCATGATCATCTCAATGGCATCCTCACCCGTGGTGATGCCGCCAAGGCCGATGATGGGAATACGGACCGCTTTAAAGATGTCATATACACACCGGACGGCCACCGGTTTGATCATGGGGCCGGACAGACCGCCCTTTTTAAATGCCAGGACAGGCTGCCGGGATTCGATATCGATGACCATGCCCGGCCCGACCGTGTTGATGGCGCAGATGGCGTCGGCGCCGGCGTCTTCACAGGCGCAGGCAATGGACGCGATGTCCGGCGCCTGGGGGGTGAGTTTGGCAATCAACGGTACATTGATCACCTGTTTCACGGCAGATACCACTTCAAAGGCCGAGTCGGTGTGTACGCCGAAAATCATCCCGTGTTTTTCAGAGTTGGGGCACGAAATATTGATTTCAATCACATCCGGTTTTTTTTGCGAGACAAACTCAGCAACCCGGGCGTATTCGGCCACGGACCCCCCATAAATGCTGGCGCATAATGGAAAGTTTCTCCGGGCCAGCTCATCCCACTCCCCCTCCATCCGGTCATATCCCGGGGAGGGCAGCCCCACGGCATTGATCATGCCGTGGCCCAGATCCAGAACCGTCGGGTTTTTGTGCCCGTCCCGGGGCGCCGGGCCGATGGATTTCATGGTGACCAGTGCGCAGCCGCTGTGGTATACCCTTTCCAGGATATCCTTGCTGTTTCCGAGGATCCCGGAAGCAAGAACCGTTCTGTTTTTAAGCGGAATGCCTAGGAATTCTGTTTTCATAGTATTTTGCTCAACCGTTTTTGGATCTGTCTTAGCATAAAATGGGTTCTATTTGAATGCCAAGGTGAAAAATACCTGTTTTTTATCTTGATTTTGAGAAAAAGGTTTACTAAGAATATTTGTCAGGCAGGCATTTTTATCACCACAATCAAAGAAGGAAAGCAGTAAAAAATGGTTTCAGAACAGATTTCTGATATCCTCTCTCAGGCGTTTCTGGATGACCTGTTTCCAAAAGATCGGACAGATGATTTTTTTGAAGCCCTGTTCGGGGATGTTTCCGAGGGCGCTTATGATATCCGCCTGGGTTTTGTAAAGCATACCAATACACGGATTGAACTTGAGTTTCAACTGTCAGTCAGACCGGACAAGTGCCTGGCCTGCAGCCTGACCTTTGGTTTGCCCAATGTGTTTGAACGGCATCCCATCATCAATGTGAAAGGTCTGGTGGACAAAATTTCACAGAGCCTCAATGGTGTGGCCACGGTAAGCGGGTGGGCCCTGGGTGAAACCCGCATGCATTCCAATGATCTTCACCTGATCCCGCTGACTCTGGATATCCGGTAACCCCACCGAATCAAGGTTGGGTCCGGGCGGTGTGTCACCGGCCGACTGACCTATTCAAAATAGACGGGTCAAAATAAACAGGCCGGGTGATTCGAAAACAATCACCCGGCCTGTAGTGTTTTCATTGATCAATAGCTGGTGTTATTCGCTGGCCAGTTTGGGAAAAATCTTCTCCACTTTCTGGTTCCACTCCTTGATCCGGGCAGACATTTTTTCGAGGATATCAGCGCTGTCGCCTTCAATCGTGAGGCTCTCGATGGTATCCCCCTGTTCAATGCTGTCCACGACTTTCTGGTCATCGTCAGATACCACTGCGCCAAAAACGGTGTGGGCACCATCCAGGTGAGGCGTGGGGCCGTGGGTGATGAAAAACTGGCTGCCGTTGGTCCCCGGACCGGCATTGGCCATGGACAGGATACCGGCACGGTCATGTTTCAGGTCTTTGTGGAATTCATCCTCAAAATCATATCCCGGGCCGCCCATTCCGTTTCCGTATGGGCATCCGCCCTGAATCATGAAATCGGCAATGACGCGATGGAATTTCTTATCCGTATAAAATCCCTTGTTGGCCAGGTTGATGAAGTTGGCACAGGTAACAGGGGTTTTATCGGCGAACAGGCTCAGGCGGATGGGCCCTTTGCTCGTTGCCATGACTGCTGTAATTTCAGACATATGTTTCTCCTATGTTGTTGTTATAACACCTGAGATATTCTCAAGCTTAAAGCGGGTCTTATACCATATTGGGTACAAGATTCCAAATGCCGCACGGACAAGCGGATCTACAGAATCCGCATCCAATGCATTTTTCCGGATCGGACTGGTAGCCCACAATGCCCTTGCTCTCGGTCCGGTATATGGCCTGCTCGGGACAGGTGGCCACACAGATGCCGCAGTCCCGGCACTTGCCACAGGAGGAGCAGTCCTGGGCACAGACTTCAAGGGTCTCACATTGACCATGGGGATCGAAATACTCCAGGCTGACCCGGGATTTATCAATGGCGGGCCGGGCATTATCCGTTTTGGGCGGTTTGCCCTGGATAATCCGGTCGATATTCAAGGCTGCCCGTTTTCCTGCACCGATGGCATCGGTAATCAGACCCGGGCGGATGGCATCCCCTACGGCAAATACCCGGGGATCCGAGGTTCGGAAATGCTCATCAATCCTGATAAAATCATTTTCAACCACAATATCCTTGTCAAGATATCTCAGGTCCGGAAGGTCGCCAATGGACAGGACCACCATGTCTGCCCTGAGCAGTTCACCATCACTGAGCAGGACCCCCTCTTTGGTGATTTTCTGGGTAAAACAGGGCCATCTGAATTTGGCACCGATGGCCAGGGCATCCTCTTTTTCCTTTCCAAAGGCAGCCGGTTTCTGAACATCGATCATGGTAATATCCTTGGCCCCTAACCGGTGGGCTTCGGTGGCAACATCACATCCCACGTTTCCGGCACCAATGATCACGACCGTTTCCTTGGATTTGATTTTATTGGTCTTGGCAAGGGCTAAAAATTCGTTGGCCACAGCAGCCAGTTCCATGCCGGGTACCAGCAGTGTCCGGGGCTTTTTCGCACCGCCTGCAATGATGGTGAAATCAAAGTCATACTTGATTTTTAAGAACTCTTCCTTGGTGATGGCCTGGTCCAGGCGGATGTCCGGGATCAGCTTTTTGATCCGGTCCAGTTCTGTTTTAAGCACCTGTCTGGGGATCCGGGATTCCGGGATGACCGAGGAAATCTTCCCGCCGATCACCTTGTTTTCATCAAAAATGGCGACTGTATGACCGGCCAGAGTCAGGTGCCAGGCCGCCGAGATTCCGCCGGGTCCCCCACCGATCACTGCGATTTTTTTCTTGCTCTTCTTTGCCGGTTTCGGGGGCAGTGCTTTTTCAGACACCTGTCCAATGGGCCGGATATCAATGGGAACCATGTGTTCCATGTTCCGGGTACAGGCCTCCATGCAGGGGCTGGGGCATAAATAACCGCAGACCGTTGCCGGCATGGGGGTGTGCTCAAGTCCGATTCTCACGGCCTCTTCCACATTTTCGGCCCTGACCATGCGCCACCTTTCCGGGATGGGAATGCCAATGGGGCAGGCGGCCTGGCACGGGGCGTTGAACATATTCTGCTCCCACACCGGTACGAACCGCCGCAGTTCCGCTTTGGTGATCACCGGAATCGGTCCCCGTTCCACCTCCTGGAGGTCTCCGATCAGGCCGCCTCTTCCCAGCTCCCTTTCCCAGACATCTTCAAGGAATCGGGACATGGGCGTCCGGCTTCTTAACTCTCCGCGTTCCTGGGGCGTCAGGGCCTGGATGATGTTCCACTGGGTTTTGTCCATCAGGCTGCCGATCAGGTCGGGCTTGTTGATCGCTTTTAAAAACAGTTCCAGGTTGTGGGAGAGCCACTCCCAGTCCTGTTGGGACATTTTCACCAGTTTGGCATCTTTCTGGCTGTATTCAACCACCCGCCCGCGGACAAATGCTTTGCCGCCCACCATGCCCACAAACGGGCGGTGGCCCAGCAGGTTGGTTTCATTTTTCGGGTTGATCCCGCAGATGACGGCAATGCCACCGGCCATAAATTCACCGAAATAATCACCACAAGAGCCCAGGACCCACAACTCCGGGGGTTCAAACCTGGGGTTGTGTTTGGTCATGGTCATACCGCGGGAGCCAATGGAACCGGCGATGTACACCTTGCCCTGGGCAGCGCCGTTCATGGCGCCGTTGGATGCATCGCCATGTATGGTAATGTTGGCACCCGCATTGAGCCAGCCAATATCATCGGATGCCGGACCCATAATTTCGATGTCGGTGTTGGTAAATCCCAGGGAACCGGTTCGCTGGCCGGAATGGCCGGTAATACGGATCTGTATCTTTTCATCTCCGGCTCTCCAGAGCCTGCCACCGATGCCGTGCTGCCCGTATGCGTCAACTTCTATATATCTGGCACCCTTTTCGATCTGTTGCTGGACAATCTCTTCCAGAACCCTGGAGGGAACGCGGACGCCATCTTTTAATCCGGATATTTTAACAAATTTTTCATCAGTCATGAGCAAGATCTCCTACACCACATATTTGATACTCAGGCGTTCGGCAGCCGCTTTATCGTTAATTCCCAATGCATCCGACATACCAATGGGCAGAGATGTGGAACGACCAAGGGGTGCAACGATTTTTTTAAGTTCCGTGTCAAAGGACACATAGAGGTCCACAATACGCTGGGCCACATCCTCTGGGTCCAGCCTGCGGTAGAGTCTGGGATCCTGAGAGGTAATGCCCTTGGGGCAGATGCCGATGTTGCATACATTGCAGCGGTCATGCTCGGTACCGATACATCCGGCAGCTGCCTGCATCACGAATTTGCCCACCTGTACCCCGCTGGCGCCCAGCATGATCAGGGCGGCTGCGTTGGCGGCAATATTGCCGTTCTTGCCGATGCCCCCGCCGGCAAAGATGGGGATTTCGTTCTGTTTGCCGATCTTGATCAGGTTGAGGTAATTGTCCCTGACACAGGATGCAATGGGGTGACCCATATGATCCATGGATACGGAATAGGCCGCGCCGGTGCCGCCATCCTCACCGTCTATGGCAAGGCCTGACGCATAGTCGTTACGGGTCAGGTTGTTCAATACGGCCAACGAGGTTGAGGACGCCGAAATTTTGGGATATACCGGCACCCTGAATCCCCAGGCCATGGACATGGAGATGATCATTTTGGCCACCGACTCCTCAATGGAGTACTGGGTCTGGTGGGTGGGCGGGCTGGGCAGACTCACACCCTGGGGAACCCCCCGGATGGCAGCGATCAGCTTGTTCACCTTATGCCACATCAACAGCCCCCCGTCTCCGGGCTTGGCCCCCTGGCCGTATTTAATCTCAATGGCACAGGGATCTTCCTTCATGTGGGGAATGGCATGGATAATCTCATCCCATCCAAAATACCCTGAGGCGATCTGGAGGATGACATACTTCAGGAACCGGGACCTGAGCAGCCGGGGCGGACACCCGCCTTCTCCGGAGCACATGCGGACAGGCATACCCAGCTCTTCGTTCAGGTAGGCCACCCCCATCTGGAGTCCCTCCCACATGGTCGGGGAGAGTGCACCAAAGGACATGCCGCCGATCACCATGGGATAGATTTCACGAACCGGCGGGATCCACCCTTTTTCCCTGAGGCGTTTCATATTCTCCTTGGGAGAGAGGATGCGTCCCAAAAGGGTACGCAGCTCAAATTCGTGGCGCCCGGCGTCCAGTGCCGGGTCCGTCAGCATGGAGATCCGGGTGAATTTGATCTGGTCCAGAACGGATTCGGTGGAATTTTTTCTCCCCCCGCGCCTGCGGGGCTGACCATCCTGATTCATGTGAAATTTGAGCCGGGAAACCCCTGGATTCCTCTGGGGGGTGATGGCGTTATTGGGACAGACCATGTTGCACATGGCACATCCGATGCAGGCATTGGCCACATTGGTCTTCTGGCCGATGCCGTAATAGGTTGAGAACTGCTTTCCCTGTTCATGTCCGGGAAGTAGGGAGGTGTTCAGTGTTTTCTTCCTGTAAACCTGCATTTCGATGGCCCGGACCGGACACACGGCCGTACATTGCCCGCACAGGGTACATTTATCTTTGTTCCATTCGATCTGCCACGGCAGGTCGTTCAGGCTTAGTGTTGAAGGTGTAATGCTTGCGATTGAGGACATATCTCTACCTCCTGACGGTCAGGGCCGACAATTACAGTATCAAGGTGCATGGGTTGAATATCAGTGGTTTTATCTCTGTCCGGGATGGTGGCGTCCAGTCCGCATATTTCAGAGGAAAATGCATACATGCCGGGTCTGCCGCCCACGACGCCGGGTCTGAGCTTCTTCCTGTCCTGAGCCATGAACACAGTGTTGTCCGGCAGGTTGCCGATGACACAATTGGGACCGTCAATAATTAACGGACGGCAGGATTTTTTCAAATGGCTCAGGAACTCCGCATCCGGATGGCCCTTTAGATCCGTGTCCTGGAGCGGGGTAATGATATGCTTGTAGGCGTCCAGATCGAGTTCCAGGCCTTCCATGCAGTAATGAAGGATGTGTGCAAACACCTCTGAATCGGACTCATATCCGGTATAGCCGGGGAAATCCCTGGAGGACAGAAAGTCCTTGATCGGGATAAATGCGGTATTTTCTCCATTGGTCATGGTGGCATACCCTTCAATGAAAAAGGGATGGCAGGCATACAGGTTGATGGCATAGTTGGTATTCTGCCGGCCCTGGGCCATGATGACCCGTGCATGGAGTTCAGGACGGTCCAGCCCGAGGTAGTGCCCGATGTCCAATGGGTCACCGATCTCCTTGATCATGATGGTATCGGGCCAGAAGGAAAATACGATCATATCGTTCTCCTCTTTTCCCATGCCACGGATCTGGAGTCGGGTCAGCATCAGCCGCCGCTTGATTTCGCTTTCGGTCAGTCCTTCCCAGTCTTCGGGGTATTCGTATGCCCTTACCAGGTACATCGCTCTTCGGGGGACATCCGGCAGTTTTTCCTTGGGCACCTTAATAGACATCTTGTATTTGGTCATAAACCCCTGATCCATCATGAACAGGTCCAGACGCTTCATTCCCTGTTCACTGAAAATCCCGGAGAGGATCGGGGCATCTTTCATATCTTCAAAGGGACCGCCAAGGTCCCTGAGCAGAATACCGACCCCGGAACCGTCGTGACCTTCCTTCATGACATTCAGCGCATTGATGGCAATCATGGGAGATTGGGGGATCTCACTTGTCAAGGCAAATAGTCGGCACATTCTTTATTCTCCTGATTTGCTGGGTGCGGGTGCTGCTGCGTTTACTTCCCGCACTGTCAAAATGGAATAAAAACCCATGGTCATTCCAATGTGGAAAAACCAGTGTCAGCCTTTATTCGATCGTATCTACTGTTTTGTTTTTTAAGGAAAATGGCGTTGAAACCTGCTTTCCAAATCTAAAACCATATTGGATTTGTTCATTAATGTCAACTGGTTAAAAAAAATTATTGTGATTCACCAGGTTTGATTCTATAGTTCCTGGTGCCTGTATGGGAATATGAAACAGCGCGAGTGGAAATTAATTCAACGAGTACCTAAACTAAGGAGGGGTTATGAGTGCGTTTGTATTTGTTTTAACCCGCGGGTTGGAGGATCCCACCCGTGTGACACGGGCCTTTCAGCTGGCCAAGGCAGCCAAGGAGAACGGCCATGATGTGAGCCTGTTTCTGACCGATGATGCCGCACTGGTGGTCAAAGAGGGGATGGCCGATAATATCGTGGCCCCCACCGGGGACGAGGCCGGCAGCCACCTGCAGTTCCTGATCGAGAACAAGGTTCCGATCTATCTGTGAATTCCCTGTGCCCAGGCTCGCCAGGTCGGCGAGGCAGATGTGGATCCCTCGATTGTTTTTGCCGGTGCACCCAAGCTGTTTGAACTGTCTGAAAATGCCACGGTCATGACCTTTTAACCACCGGAAAGTAAAAATGAACCCAGGTGCAAGACCTTTTTTACCGGTCTTGCACCCAATAACGGGCTAATGGTGATGTCCGCACCCACCGTCTTTCTTATGCCGTTCACCCCGACAGATATCCAGCATGTGAAACGGTTTAAGCTCATCCTTCTTAAGCTGCTCCAGGTTGGCGCTGACCGTACCTGGATTGGCTTTAAATACCTTGATGTTGGCTGAGGTCAGGTTCCTGAGCTGCCCATTACCGATGCAGCTGGTGATGATGGTATCCACATTGTGGGTCTTTGTGAATCGGCTGGCTTTGCAGTGAGAGGAGGGATCGTCACGTTTGTTATTTGGAATCGTTGTGATGGTGTTGGACGCTGTGTTGATCACCAGAAATTCCTTGGCCATGCCAAAGTGGTCATAAATAGCGCTCTCAAGCCCTTGATTTTTGTCTATCGGTACAGCAACGATCATACAATGTCCCCTTGTATCTTTTTTGGGTTGTGATATCTGCTATTGCATTTACCCTTCAATAATAACCACATTTTTCCATTATAAAAGACCGGGGAGGGTGAAAACAGATAAAGATTTGATTTTATCCCTGTTGTCTGATACATCCAAAACTTGTTTGATTCCGGAGGGGTCACGAGAATCATTTGGACCGGGATCATTGCAAAACAAGGAGATGAGGTAGTGAACCAGACAGGTAAACGGGCCGAGGAGATATTTGAAACCGGTTTTTACTGCGCTGAAAGCGTTGTCAAGGCCATCGCACTGCAAAATGGCGTAGATGCAGATCATTTGACCGCCATTGCCACCGGATTCTGCTCGGGTATGGCACGCTCTTCCCAGGTGTGCGGTGCAGTCACCGGCGCCATCATGGGACTGGGGCTCATTTTTGGCCGGAAAAGCAGCCAGGATTCGACAGATCTGTGTTATGAAGCCACCCAGGATTTTATCGAGGGCTTCAGAAAACAGCACGGGTCCATCAACTGCAGGGAACTGATCGGGCTTGATCTTGGGGACGAAAAGGAACTGGCCAAATTTATTTCCGAGAATCCGGGGTTTGAAACCTGCAAGGCATTTTCAGCCAACGCAGCGTCACTGGCCCAGGAGATTATTGATCAGAACAAAGGCATCCTTGAAAAGCAGGGGTGATTTCACGATCCTTTGCCAGCTTACTCATTTTTGAGCAGGTCGAGGAAGCTGGACATGGCGGCAACCTCCTCCATATCCGCCACCTGCCTTCGGAGATTGATCATGTGGTCATAGGCGGCTTCATCCATGAGCAGGCCCTCTTTCCGGGTGCCGGATTCGTTGATGTTGATGGCCGGCCATATCCGTTTTTCAGCACATTTGCGGCTCAGGACCAGATCCATGTTTCCGGTCCCTTTAAACTCCTGGAATATGATATCGTCCATCCGGCTCCCGGTATCCACCAGAATGGTTGCGATGATGGTTAACGAACCGCCGTTTTCCAGTTTCCGGGCAGCGCCGAATATTTTTCTCGGGATCTCCATGGTGTTGGCCCCGAGACCGCCGGTCAGGGTTTTGCCGTGGCTGTCCGTGTCTGCGTTAAAGGCCCGGGTCATCCGGGTCAGAGAATCGATAAATACCACCGCATCCTCTCCGTTTTCAGTATGACGAATCGCCGTGTGCATGGCAAGCCGCGTCATTCGCATGTGCTGGCCGATCTGCTGGTCGGCCGACGAGTATAGGACATGGGCATTGGTCAGACCCCGCTGAAACTCGGTCACCTCTTCGGGCCGTTCATCAACCAGGAGGATAAATACCTTGGCTTCGGGGTGATTGATCGTCACCGCGTTGGCCATGTGTTTTAAAATAGTGGTTTTTCCTGATTTCGGCGGGGCGATGATCAATCCGCGCTGTCCCATGCCGATGGGTACAATCATCTCCAGGGCCTTTCCCGTGAGATCGTCATCATCATGGATCAGGCAGAGTCTTTCAAAGGGATTGATACTGATCTGGTCCTGAAGATAAGGGGTCTGCGGGACGTCGTCCACAGGAAAGTGATTAATGGTTTCAATATTCACGAGTGCAGCATTTTTATTTCCCGGTATGAGGTGGTCACCCACCCCTTCAATGTAACTTCCCTCTTTAAGGGACAGTTCAGTGATCATGCTGTTGGGGACGTAGATATTATCTTTATCCGGTTGGAAATTACGATCAATATCCCGTAAAAATCCATATCCCTGATCCATAATTTCAAGAT
>QZLA01000209.1 GCA_004796375.1 Desulfobacteraceae bacterium | reverse complement strand
CGCTGGGCCCCATAGGGCAGGTTGATGGCCATTTCATTGACAAATTCCTCCAGTCCGATTTTTTCAAGAATCTCATAGCAGTCATTGACCACTTTTTTCTCTTCGGCCTGCTGTCCCTTGGGCCGGAACATGGCGCCCAGAATTCCTGAATGAAGGCGGCAATGGCGGCCGAGCATCACGTTTTCAAGCACGGTCATGCCGTGAAACAGCCGGATATTCTGGAACGTTCTCGCCATTCCCCTTTCCGTCACATGGTTGGGTTTAATCCCGTTGATTTTCTGGGTGGCCTTACCGGGCGGCGTGATCTCGACCACGCCTTCGGATGGGGAGTAAATACCGGTGATGCAGTTGAAAAATGTGGTCTTGCCTGCACCATTGGGTCCGATCAGCGCGGCGATCTGACCCTTGCGGACGGTCAGGTCAACACTGTCCAGCGCCTTGAGCCCCCCAAAGGTCATGGTCAGGTTTTTTACATTGAGTATTGGTTCCATAAATTTAGTCTTTTTGCTTTTCAAATTTATATGTTTTTCGAACCGCCTGGATCAATCCTTCCGGCTTGAATACCATGACGATCACCTGCATTGCCCCGAATACCAGCATCCGGTATTCTGCCACGGCCCTGAGATATTCAGGGACCAGGATGAGAACCAGGGCACCGGCGATAACACCGATGGCAGATCCCATTCCACCAATGACGACAACGCAGAGTATGGTGATCGATTCCCAGATGGTAAAGGACATGGGGTTGATATAGGAGGTTTTGGCGGCAAAGATCACACCGGCCATACCGGCCCAGGTCGCCCCAAGTGCAAAAGCGGTCAGCTTGGTCTTGGTCTTGTCAACACCCATGGCCTGGCAGGCGATCTCATCGTCACGCAGTGCAATCCATGCCCTTCCGATCCTTGAGTTTTCAAGGCGGTTGACAAAAAATATGGTCAGTATGCAAAGTGCGATAATGATAAAGTAGAGGTAGATGACAGAATTATGCTGGCTGAAC
The DNA here is from genome assembly GCA_004796375.1 of Desulfobacteraceae bacterium. Classification (GTDB taxonomy): domain Bacteria; phylum Desulfobacterota; class Desulfobacteria; order Desulfobacterales; family Desulfobacteraceae; genus MADRE2. The sequence goes on along the minus strand of QZLA01000209.1, from coordinate 1,190 downwards.
AGGTGGCCGAAAAAACTGGGTGCAGGGATATTGGGGATTCCCCTGGGGCCGTTCGAAAAATCGTTCCAGTTTTCAAGAATAATCCGGATGATCTCTCCAAATCCCAGGGTTACAATGGCCAGGTAGTCTCCGCGAAGCCGTAAGACCGGGTATCCCAGAAGGGTTCCGAAAAGGGCGCCAAGGAGCGCTGAAATCGGGAGAACCACCCAGAAACTGATGCCGAAGTGAAGATTCAACAGGGCATAGGCATAAGCGCCCACCGCGTAAAATGCCACATACCCGAGATCCAGTAGGCCTGCCAGCCCGACAACGATATTCAGTCCGAGGCCGAGCATCACATACACCAGTGCTGAAATCATGATGCTGGTATGGTACATGGGCATGACAAAAGGGTAGGCAATGGCAAAGACAATCATGGCAATGATGAATATGGGCCTGAACTTTTCATTCCCTAGAATACGGTGAACAATAGGTGTGCTGTCTCCAATTTCCGCCTTTTTCCTCTCGTCCTTGAGCCGGAGGAAGTAATTCCAGATCAGGGATGCAAAAAAACCGAGAATCCCGACAAATGCAACTCTTTCCCACCGGAATACCACCAAGTTTTTTATGGTGTCCACCTTGATGACCATGATGGGAAAGGTCAGCACCATAAACCACAGCCCTATGAAAAAGGATTGTTTGACTTCATTTTTTGTAATCATAATTTAGACTTTCTTTGTTTCTTTTCTGCCAAGGATTCCGGACGGCCTGAAAATCAGAATCAGGACCAGAAAGGTAAATGCACAGACATCTTCATATTCACTCCAGAAATATCCGGTAAAAAAGCTTTCCGTCCATCCGAGCACCAGGGAGCCCAGCACGGCACCCGGTACGCTTCCGATACCGCCGAGAACGGCTGCGACAAACGCCTTAATACCGGCAAGGAATCCGATGAAGAAATTGATCTGTCCGACATGACAGGCGATCAACACCCCGCCGATGGCAGCGGTCGCCGATCCCACAACAAAGGTGGTGGAGATGATTTTATTGACATTGATACCCAGCAGCGCAGACATGACCTTGTCCTGGGAAGTGGCACGCATGGCTTTACCCACGCGGGTGAACTTGATCAAAAGTCCCAGAAGGATCATGGTGATTACGGTAACCACAATAATGGTCATCTCAACCGATGTGATGATATGGGCATAAGG
>QZLA01000197.1 GCA_004796375.1 Desulfobacteraceae bacterium | reverse complement strand
TGACTGTATTCATGGTTTTAAATACCTGCGGATCAGGTTTATCATACGCTTCGCCCAGAACCTGGAAACCAGAGTGAACCATTGCAGCTTTCCGGGAGAAGCCTTAACCGGCAGGCGCTTTCCCTGGCGGAACAGGGCGGTGACCCGGCCGAAATAGTCGCTCTCGGTCCAGCGGCGGTCTTTGAACAACCGCGCGTCTCCCCGGGTGAGAACGTTGCCATTTGACATATCTGTTTCCAGGACACGATGGGCAATGAGCTTTCCTTTGTTTCGTTCAAACAGGGCCACATCACCGGGATGCAGGCGTTGCAGGCCGTTTCGGGATACAACCAGCAGATCATCGGGCTGAAGGGCCGGCAGCATGCTGGTCCCCTGAAACCGGATGAACCTCAGGTCGCCCTCCTCATGGTTCGCTATGCCCAGCGACCTTTTCAGGCGCTCTTGAACAACCGGTTCGGATACTTCGCAGGTTCGCTTTGAAGCCACTGGTAAAATCCTTGTTTGATGTCTGATTCACTCTGCCGGGTATCGATATCCAGCACGGGCACGGATTCCACCCGGCACCCGGCAAGTGCTGCACTGATCTGGGCAAACAGCCGGGCAGGTTTGATACTGGAACGTCCAAAGAGATTTTGCCATAAAAACGGGATTCGGCTGCCTGCTGAACCGGCCATAAACAAGCGCTTCAACGGATAATTATCAACACGGCTGCGGGTTCGGGGTGCAGGCCGCCCCAAACTGCGGTGACGGTCAAGGATGTCAGCCTGCCAGACCGACATCAGGTCACGGGTAAACGGGCGTGGACGAAAATGGAGGGCCAGTGGATAAATTTTCCCGGTCTGCCATTCAATCATCACCATATCCTCGCCCAGCACATCAAATCCCCAGTGCTGACAGATCATGGCCAGGGTCGTCTTGCCGGAACCGCTGGGTCCGCAGTAAAGAACCCCCTTTTCCTCAAACGCAAACCCGCATGCATGGAGGAACAGGAACCGGTAGTTCAACGCCCGGGCCAACTGGTCCACAGCCGCCAACAGATAGGATGACAGGTGGGCCTCAAGATCTTTCTTGTGTTCCGGTTTCACTGCCATGGCGATCCTCGGCAGTGTGGCCGTATCCCGCCCCATCTCATCCAGACCGGAATGAACCTGCTGGCACTCCGGAGCCGTTCCGAAAAAATCGGTCAATATCTCTGCAAGTTCTCCACTGTCAGACTCCAGGATCACCTTTTCCCCATGTATGTGGAATACAAGACGGATCATGGATGATTAGACGCTGCCGGAAACAGGCTCAGGGGTTTGAGATGGGTATGGCGGTTCCGGATCATCTCCCTCAGGGCCATAAACCGGTCCAGACTGATTTTCCGGTCGGCTGTCACATTGGGATAGACCCGCTCAAGACGTTCGGGTGTCAGATGCCCCGCTATTTCCAGTGCCTGGGATAGTTGAAGGCTGACCGTCCGGCAATAGGGCCAGTTCTTTGGCAGCGGATGGGACAGCCGGCAGGGACCGGGGCAGGCAAACCTTGCCCAGCAGGTGCTGCAGGCTTCAGATGTCTGCCCGAGAAATGCACCCAGGACCGGATTTTGGGCCACACCGGCTTGATCCCGGGTTTGATCCCGGACATTCCCGATCCTGAATGCCCGGTTGCTCACCGCGACCTGGCAGGGATAAATATCGCCGGCCGGCGTCACTGAAAATGCGGCATGGCCGGCGTCGCACTGATGATCGGGCGACAGATCTGCCCGGAGCAGTTGATCCGTGTATTGGCACACCATGGCAGATATTTCATTTGGATCCTTCCGGCTCGTTTGGAACTGATCCTCAAGGACCTCATGATAACATGCCGTGCCATCTGATCCTGCAGTTTCAAATTCAATCCCCACCGTGACCTTTGACGGGTCTCCGGCCAGTTCTGCCAGGTGTGTTTTGACCTGGTTATAATCTCCCATAGCAGGTGACCAGGTACTCCTGAGGTGAAATCTTACCCCGGCGGCCTTTAGGTATTCAAGACCCCTGCAAGCTGCCGCATAGCTTCCCTGCCCGGTGCGTGTCGGCCGGTTCCGGTCATGTATCGGTTGGGGACCGTCAATGGAAACAATGGTAAACACATCATGCCGGGCCAAAAATTCAGCCCGTTCAGCATCGATCAATGTGGCGTTGGTCACGATCTCAAAGCGGCAGGGGTCAAACCGTTCCCGGACATATTGCGCTGCCTGGCGGATCAAGGGCCAGTTAAGAAAAGGTTCCCCCCCGTAAAAATACAGGGTGGGTTCCCGCTCACCCAGCTGTGCCTGGAACCAGTCGATGGCCTTTAAAGCGGTTTCAGGGGACATCAGGGTGTATTCATCCCCGTAGGTTCCCTGCTGCACATTGCAGTAGCCGCAGGCCAGATTACAGCCGTGGACCACATGGAGACTCAGCCCGAGCCGGTGGTTGGATACCGGACGGTCCGGCTGTTCCGTACTCCAGTACCCCAGGGCTTTGAGCCGCACAACCTCTGACTCAATCTCTTTGCGGATGTCACCCTCGGGTTCCTTTTTGTGACTGATCCATAGGTTGAGTTCAGGGGATATCTCAAAGCATCGGCGGGTCCCCTTGATGACCGCATAGCACGTTTCATTGAACTGCGGCAGGCAGGTAAATTGATCAGAAATTTCAGGGAGTTCAGTAATTTTATGTGATGATTTGAGCGTTTCCTGGATATCAGGACGGCTAATCATCATAGCCCCTGCAGGGCGTGTCTGCCCAGCCGCCGTCCACAAACCCATATCCCTGGCCGGGACGGCAGGCCTGCTTTCCCCCCACATTATTTACCGCGCCTTCTCCGCTCCAGCAGGACAGGGTACCCTGACTGTTATTCAATCCCCCCTGGAAACTTCCGGCGGCGGTCAGGGTTTCATCGGCCATGTCGACCAGGTCCATAATTTCCAATGCCGGAGATTCTCCATGATCCGGCCAGGAAATGAGGCTGTCGTCTTCTGTGTCAGGCCCAGCATCCCTAAGGAGTGACTCTTCGGTTGTCACCAGGTCTTCTGCTTCCAGCTGCTCAATCAATGGATAAATGATCTGTTCAGCGGTCTGGCGGTGAATCCCGGCAGCGTCCTGGAGTTCCTTGACCAGTGTCTCCAGCGTCACACCGCTTCGCAGGCGGGAAATCACGGCAGCTCCGGTGCGTGTGCTCACGATAAAAATCCGGGTTTCCTGAGATTCAAGCAGCAGGATCACCTCGCCGGCATCCTCGCCCACTGTGTTCCAGATCACCCGGGGATCTAATATATAACTATTCTGGTTCATTTTGTTTTATCTATTCGCGTATCCGTGGGATAATTCTTACATATCTGTGGAACCCAATGATCCCTGTTTCCTTAAAATATAGATGCGAACAGCTAAATTGTCAAACCATATGGCTATTGGCTGCCGGAATCAGACCAGTGCCTGCACCAGGATCCCGGCAAACAGGAGTACCGATATCACTGAATTGATATGGAAAAACGCGATATGGATATGGGACAGGTTATCCGGCCGGACCAGCCGGTGTTCCACGATGAGCAGGATACCGATCACGCCCAGGAATATTAAAAATACGGGATGAAGACCCAGCACCAGGTACATCACCAGAAAGCAGGCAAAGGTAATGATATGGAGCACAGAAGAGATCTGCATCGCTTTTTGTGCCCCCAGTTTGGAGGGCAGTGAAAACAGGGCTTCCTTTTGATCAAATTCAATATCCTGGCAGGCATAGAGGATATCAAACCCGGCAATATAGGTCATGAGCGCAAGACTCAGGCATACAATACCCAAGGAGAGGGTGTCGGTGACCGCCACATACGCACCGGCCGGTGCCAGGGAGATGGCAAACCCCAAAAAGATGTGGCAGTACTGGGTAAACCGCTTGGTGTAGGAATAAAACAGCAGAAAAAACATCACTGGAAAAGAGAGGTAAAAGCAGAGCTTTGAGAGCATGGCCGCGGAAAGAAAAAACAGCAGGCTGGATCCTGATACAAAAAGAACAGCCTCCTTTTTACTCAGTTTCCCGGAAGGGATCTCCCGGATGGCTGTACGCGCATTCCGTGCATCGATCTCGGCATCCACGATCCGGTTAAAGCCCATGGCGGCAGACCGGGCCCCGACCATGGCCAGGATGATCCAGAACAGGTCCAGCCAGGAAAACGGATGGTTTTCATACGCAATCACCAGGGCTGCCATGGCAAAAGGCAGGGCAAACACGGTGTGGGAGAATTTAATCATCCGCCCGAACAAAACAATTCTGTCTAACAGGTTTTGGGTCATTGGTATCCTAATAAATTCCATGTAATGGGGTGTTGCAGGCCGGGCATTGGCCCGGTGTGGTCATATGATTCTTGATCCGGTAGCCGTAACGGTCCACCAGAAGTTTGTTACAGGCGTGGCAGAACGTATTTTCCGTATCCAGGCCAGGGGCATTGCCGGTATACACATGATACAGGCCCTCCGCCTTGCCGATCCGTGCCGCCTGCTCCAGTGCCTGGATCCTTGTCGGGCCCACATCGGTAAGCCTATAGCTCGGGTGGAATCGGGACACATGCCAGGGGGTTTCTGGGCCCAGGTCACGGGCAATAAACCGGGTCATATCCCGGATCTCGGTGTCATCATCATTGAGACCCGGAATCAGGAGGGTGGTTACCTCCACCATGATACCGGCCGCTTTCATCGCCTTAAGATTCTCCTTGACCGGTTCCAGTGAGGCCTTGCAGTATTTTTTGTAAAACCGGTCGTTAAATGCCTTGAGATCCACGTTGGCGGCATCCAGGACCGGTTCGAGCAGTTGAACCACATCCGGAGACATGAACCCATTGGTCACAAAAATATTGTACAACCCCTTTTTTTTGGCCAGGCGCGCGGTTTCAAGGGCAAGCTCCAGGTACACCGTGGGCTCGGTATAGGTGTAGGAGATGCTGTCACACCCGGTCCTGACCGCATCCTCGACAATATCCCCGGGATATACTGTGTCTCCCTGGATCATCCCGTTCCTGTCTGCCGGCATCTGGGCAATCCCGGCATTCTGGCAGAACTCGCACTTGAGGTTGCACCCCACCGTGGCCACGGAATAGGATGTGGAACCGGGTTTCAAATGGTACAGCGGCTTTTTTTCAATGGGATCCACACTGGAGGCGATCAGCCGCGGGTACACCAGGGAGATCAGCACCCCGTCCCGGTTTTCCCTGACATGGCACAATCCCCGTTTACCGGACTCGATGATGCAGAAATGATTGCAGATCCCGCACTTCACCCGATCATTTTTCAGCTTCTCATAGATCAGCGTTTCCATGGGGAACTCCTTTCATGGTCCGGGCCATACCCGTGGCTGGTTTATAGGACTTTCTGGTTTTTATTTTCAGGGCCAGGGGCCGGGTGCGGAATCTCGGGACCGGTTCGATCTTCATGCCGATCATGGTGCCGAAGGGCGATTTCTGCACCAGCCGGATATCCTCGCAGAACCCGGGAATCCGCCCTGAAAAGCAGGGCATCTGCAGCGTGGTTTTCCAGGTGATGGGCACCTTTCCCAAAATGGCAAACAGGATCTGCCGCAGCTCCCAGATCCCGAAAAACCGGGCATGGGAGTAGATATTGGGCCGAAAGTATCCCTTGACCCGCCGGATGATATTGGTCGGGGCATACCGGTTGAGCACCCCGATAAATATCTTGTCCTTGGTGACCCGGCAGGCCTCTTCAATAGCCTTGGCCGGCCGCTCGGTGAATTCCAGGCTGGTGAACATGATGGAATATTCAAACGAGTTGTCTTCAAACGGGAGATCTTCTGCTGAACCCTTGTGCAGGGTGACACGGTCCTTGAACTTGTCTGCAGCCTTGTCCAGCATATAGGTGGAGGGATCGATCCC
>QZLA01000006.1 GCA_004796375.1 Desulfobacteraceae bacterium | reverse complement strand
TTCATGCACTCCAACGGTGTGTATGGTAAATACTCAGGATTCAAAAACGCTGAAGTGGATGCACTGTGCGATGCCGGTATTCAGAACGTAGAACCGGCCAAACGTAACGAAGCCTATTCCAAACTCCAGGATCTGTGGCATGAGCTGGCAGTTGGAAATACGGTTTACCAGAAAACCCTGGTTAAACCCTATCGCTCAGACATCAAGGGTTTTGTTGGCAACCCCATGTTCAGTGATGCCCACGATTATATTAAACACCTTTACAGGTAATCAGCATAAGTATTGAACAATCTCCCCGCAGGGTGCGTTTCGCGCCCTGCGGGAAAACATTTTATCTTTAGAATGGTGCAATTTTGGCAACCTTTATCACTAGACGACTGATTTTATTAATCTTTGTAATGTTCGGGGTCTCATTATTGATTTTTGGTTTAATGATGACCTTCAGCCCTGAAAGACGGGCGGCCGCCTTTGTCAGCACACCGCAGATGGCAAAGGATATCCCGGTTCTTATCAAAAAATACGGCTTTGACAAACCGTTTTACGTCCAGTACTGGACCTGGATCAAAGAGGTCTCAACACTCAACCTTGGCTACTCCCTCGTCGCCTCCCGATCGGTGGTGGACGCGTTTATATATTACTTTCCCATAACCCTTGAGCTTAACCTGTTCGCTTCGCCATGCATCATCCTGTTCGGGATATGGATGGGTACCATTGCCGGAAGAAAACCCAACTCGTTTTTTGATCATTTCTCCCGGATTTTTTCCATTGTGGGATGGTCGCTGCCCACCTTCCTGTTTGCCCTGGTCCTGATGATGATTTTTTACGGATACTTCCCCTGGTTCCCGCCGGGGGTGCTCAGCGATGAATTAACCATGTTTGTCAGAAATTCACCGGATTTCGTACGGTACACGCACATGTATACCATTGACGGGATCTTGAACGGCAGGCTGGATATCACACTGAATGCGCTCAAGTATCTGGTGCTTCCCGTGCTGACCGAAGTCATTGTGATATGCGCCCTGCTCATGCGGGTGATGCGGTCCGGCATGCTCGAAGAGATGTCCAAAGATTATATCATCACTGCCAAAGCCAAAGGGGCTGACAAAAAGACCATTTACCTCAAACATGCCCGGCGTAATGCACTGATCCCTGTCATCACCATTGCCGGCCAGTTGATTGCGATGCTGATGGAGGGCAGCATTGCGGTTGAAATCATTTTTAACCGCCAGGGAATCGGCTGGTGGCTGGCCTCTTCAGCCACACAGTTGGATATGCCGGTTCTCATGAGCATGTGCCTGGTCATGGCCGTTATTTTTGTTTTATCAAACCTCATTGTCGACCTGATCTATGCTTATATAGATCCACGGATCAGGCTCAGTTAATGCTAATCTTTAAATAAAAGCATATTATGTTAGAAAACCATCCCAAACTTAAAGAACTGAAATTCACCCTGTCACGGATTTTTAAAAATCCCACCGCGCTGATGGGGTTTGTACTGCTGCTCTTTTTTATTATCGTTGCTATATTTGCCCCGCAGATTGCACCGCCGAAAAACAAGAACAACCCCTACATGATTCCCCACGCCGGGTATGGCGTCACACCGAAGGCCCCTTCTGAAAAACATATTTTCGGAACCACCACCGGCCAGTACGATATTTTCTACGGCGTGGTCTGGGGCACCCGAACCGCTTTCAGGATCGGCATTTTCGTGATCTCTGTCGCCCTGCTTATCGGGGTCACCCTGGGAACCATTGCCGGATATTACGGCGGGATTGTCGACGAATTTATAATGCGGCTGGTTGACGTCATATTTGCCATCCCCTTCCTGGTCCTGGCCATGGCCATTGTTGTCGCCTTTGGGAGGGGACTTGACAATATCATGTACGCCATTGCCGCCGTGGCCTGGAGAAGCTATGTCAGGGTCATCCGTTCCGGTATTCTTACGCTCAGGGAGCAGGATTTTATCCAGGCGGCAAAGATCATGGGAGTATCAGATTTTAAAATCATGGTACGCCACATCATTCCCAATGCCGTTTACCCCGTCATGGTTATCGCATTCATGGAGTGCGGCTCAGTGGTTCTTACCGCGGCATTCATGAGCTTCCTGGGCCTTGGCGCACCCAAGGGATACGCCGACTGGGGCCAGATGGTGGCCATGGCCAGAAATTACATTGTCGGCCCTCCGGGAGATCCCCTGAAGTTCTGGTATACCATTATCATTCCAGGTACAGCCATCGTTTTGTTCGTACTGGCCTGGAACCTGATCGGCGATGCACTCAGAGATGCATTTGACCCGAAGCTCAGAAGACGTTAAACCAGGGCAACCATCAACGACCGTGATTAAACTGAAGTAACCCATATGGAATTATTTTAATGTCAAAGCTAATAGAAATTAAAGATCTGGTCACCAATTTTTACACATACGAAGGTGTGGTCAAAGCACTGAACAAAATCAGCCTGGATATCGATAAAGGCATTACTTTCGGTCTTGTTGGCGAATCCGGTTGCGGTAAAAGTGTGACCGTGCGCTCAATTATGAGAATCGTCCAGGCACCGGGCGTGATCGAAAGCGGAGA
>QZLA01000054.1 GCA_004796375.1 Desulfobacteraceae bacterium | reverse complement strand
TTGTCCGAGATCATTTTGGCATTCACGTTAATGGTGTCCATGCGATCCGGATCAATTTTGCCGTCATCTTTATCTATAATCGCATCCATGGCTGACAGCATCAGGTTGCCGTGGGCCCGGACCATCTCATTGAGCAGGCCCATCTGTCCGTTTCTAAGAACGGCAAGATCGGTCGCCTCCTTCTGCTCTTCAGACAGAGAGGTGTAGATCTGGGCAAGCGCCGCTTCAATGGGATCGCCATAGTTGTCAATGGTGTCATCGATTTTATGGAACTCCTCCCTGATTTGTGCCATCCGGGCACCGCTCTCCCGGATCAGGGTGACAAGGTCCTTCTGGATACCGTTTGCCAGCTTGGAGAAGTTCTTCTGGAGCACCTGGGCCAGCCGTTTCTCCTCTTCCGTGTCCGACAGCTCAGCAATATGGGAGAGATTGCTGTTGATCACATCTACATTTTTATTGATCGCCTCCATGCGCTCCGGGCTGATATCGCCGTCATCTTTATCAATGATGGCATCCATGGCCGCAAGGATCAGGGTCAGCTGGGCTTCTATTGTCTTATCAACGGTTTCGATCTGTTCTGTCCGGAGAGCTTCCAATTCAGCCGCCTGGTGGATGGACCAGTTGGTCATAAAGTTGTTGCCGCTGAGAATGATGACGCCAAAAACGGCAATGATCCCGATTAAAAACATTTTTTTTCCGATTGTCCAACTCATTGGTGTCTCTCCTCCGTGTTTGGTTGGTTCTTTAATTTGGCTGATTCCACAGACTCCCTCAGGAATGCGGAACATCTGTAATGTGCGTATTTACATTATTTAAGGAGTGAATCTAAATATGAGTTTAATACAAAATGTGTGCCACAATGTGGTTATTTTTGATGAAAGTTAAAATCCCTTCAATATCAGCCGGATACAATTGTATTGCCCATTTGTGGTACCTTTCGGCCCTAATAAGTGTCTTAAAATTATGTCTTGATTTCAAGACGGATGTTTCAATTCCGGGACAAAAAACGGCCCGGGAGCGATAGGGCATCCCGGGCCTGAAACAAAAGGAGGGTGGGGGGTGGGGTTAAAAGTCCTCAAACTCATCGTCATCCATGGGGATGACCTGTTCCGGTTTGACCTCACCGGATTTGGGGGCAAGCATTTTATGTCGGGACGCCGGTGCCTTCAGGGAAGCAGCCTGCTGTGGTTTTATTGTGGATTGCGGAAGCTGGGTCGCGCTACTCTGCCTTTTGCCGGTAACCAACTGGACCAGATCCTGTACATATTCCCTGAGCTGCTCTGACTGGGCGGATAGTTCTTCAGATGCAGATGCAGACTCTTCAGCATTGGCGGCATTCTGCTGGACCACCTTATCCATCTCCATGATGGCGGTGTTCACCTGCTCGATGCCGTTGGACTGTTCGTTTGACGCTTCTGATATTTCAGCCACCAGCTCTCCCACTTTCCCGGCGCTTTCAGCAACTTTGCCAAATGCATCATTTGTAGAAGAGACCAGTTCCGATCCGTCAGCCACCTTTTTCACCGTGCCCTCGATAAGCTGGGCCGTGTCTTTGGCTGCCTCTGCGGCCCGCATGGCCAGGTTTCTCACCTCGTCGGCCACCACGGCAAACCCGGCACCGGCTTCTCCGGCACGGGCCGCTTCAACGGCCGCATTCAGGGCCAGAAGATTGGTCTGGAAAGCGATTTCATCGATGGTCTTAATGATTTTAGAGGTTTCTTCACTGGCCTTGGAGATATCTTCCATGGCCACGGTCAGCTGATCCATGGAAGAATTGGCTGTTTTGACCACCTGGTTGGCCTCTTTCATAAGGGTGTCGGCATGGGAGGCGTTTTCGGCATTCTTACGGGTCATGGAGGACATCTCCTCCATGGAGGATGAGGTTTCCTCAATTGAAGCGGCCTGCTGAGAGGAACCTTCGGCCAGGGATTGGCTGGCGGTAGACACTTCGGTGGATGCGGCAGCCACCTGGTCCGCACCTTCATCCATACCCTGGGTGATCCGCTGTAGTATACCGATAATGCCCCGGGCTATAATAAATGAAAGAAACAGCCCGGCCAGAATAGCAGCGGCAGCAAGGATCATGACATTTCGTTTGGTTCCTGATGCTGCATCCAGCATGATCTGATCCGTCATGATATTTGCTTTGGCCGTTTTTCTGATTTCGCCGAGCAGGGACTGAACTTTCTGGAGATTGGGAAAGGTTTGTTCGGCGTAGATCTTATTGGCCTGGTCATTTCCTTCCTGGAGCGCTTTTTCAGCCTCAATGGCCGTATGGAAATACTTTTTGACCTCTGATAAAGCCTTTTGGGTTTCTTCGTTAAACAGTTTGATCGCCTCGTGCATGTGCAGCGCATTGATATGTTTTTCAATACCTACTGCTGTGTTGTGAAGAGCATTATGGGGTGCATGAATCGCATCGAGTGCGGCCTTGAGTTCGGGAAATCCATCGGTGATCACTTTTGTTTCAGGGGAATCTAAAAATTTACCAAACGCACACTTTGTGGGGTCAAGCTGAACCCCTGCGGTAAATGGTTCGCCCTTGGCAAATTGATCAGCCCGGGACAACAGGGCATGGTTGGTATGATCCAGGTATACCCCTGTACCGACAATCCATCCCCAGGGTTTATAAAGTTTGACATAGGACAGCTTGGGAGCAAGCTGGCTGCTTCCGGGCAACGGCCACTGATAGGTTAAAAATCCTGAAGCATTCTCTTTACAGATCCTGACCGCTTCTGCAAAGATCAGCTTACCCTCCGGGTCTTTTGAACCGCTGACATCTGTTCCGTTTAGTTCAGGTTTAATGGGGTGCATCACCATGTGAACATCAGTATCCAATATAAAGAAGTAATCTTTATTCCCCTCTCCGTAACGAAGTCCCTGGATGATATCGGCAGCCGCGAGTCGGCGCTGTGTACTATCGGAAATCGAGTCATCTTGGGCGACTGCAGCCAACGCAGATACAGCCTGGTCCACTTGGCTTTTTAGCTGGGCCTGGTAGGAATAGAGCCCGCCGGCCTCTGATGCAATGGCCGAACCCAGTTTCCCAACCCAGTTGACATGGTCGGTCAGGCGGTTGGACAGGGTCAGGGCCAGGCCGGGATGGGGCTGCTTGAACACCTTATCAATTTCAATGGCTGAATTATGCAGTTGCCTATGGGGGACTTCAATGTCCTTTAACAGCGGGGCAAGGTCCGGCAGCAGCAGTTCGGCCTGCTTTCTACCCTCTCCGTAGAGCCATTGACCGAATCCGCATTTCTGATCGTCTGTCTGGACATCAAGCTTGGTCACGGACGCGTCGGTTAACAGTGCATTCACCTTGTTGACCCAGTTGAGGTGATCCACCTCTTTCTGGGCCAGGTTACCATCCAGCTTGTTCCCGTCAATGACCTCTTCCGCATTGTTAACAATACCTCCGACGCCGGAAAAGCTTAAATATCCCAGAGCGATCAGCAAAATGATCACAATGCCGAAACCCACACCGATCTGTTTGCCGATGGTCATATTCTTCCATTTCATGGTTGTTCTCCTGTTTTAGTAAATGGGCCCTGTTTAATATCTTTGATACTTCATTTTCAGATTGCCAGGAGCAGCATTGCGACATCACGGTCATCGCTGAGACTGACTTATACGGGAAAAGCTGCTCTCCTAATATATGTTGCGGATATTTTTGAATAATCTTTTCAAAAATCATGCCGTAATGATGAATGGGTCGGCAGGAATCCCCAAACCCTACTATGTCAGTCGGATACACGGATGCCGGCCGGGGCGGCAGGAAAATTCAGGGGACGGCGGGCAGGGAAATTGTTTGTTTTTTAAGACACGTTGTCTTAGATTTAAGACAAACCGGCCCGGATCGTTTGAGACGTCCGGGCCGGAACCTGTCAAGAAGGAAGATCAGGGTTAGAAGTCTTCGAAATCGTCATCCAGGGGAATGACCTGTTCGGGTTTGACCTCGCCGGATTGGGCGGTCAGCAGTTTCTTGTCGGCCGCTCCATGTCTCAAGGCCGGTTTGTTGACAGTTGTCTGAACCTTTTGGGTATCCGGAAGCTGGGCAGCTGCAATGCTTTCCCGTTTTCCCGTGACCAGTTGGACCAGATCCTGGACATATTCCCTGAGCTGCTCGGCCTGGGCGGAGAGTTCTTCAGAGGCAGATGCAGACTCCTCTGCATTGGCGGCATTCTGCTGGACCACCTTGTCCATTTCCGTGATGGCCATGTTGACCTGATCGATACCATTGGACTGTTCATTGGAGGCTTCGGATATTTCTGCCACCAGGTCTCCCACCTTTCCCGTGCTTTCCGCAACCTGGGTAAACGCCTCATTGGTTGAGGAAACCAGCTCAGACCCGTCAGCCACTTTTTTCACTGTGCCTTCAATAAGCTCGGCCGTATCCTTGGCTGCTTCTGCCGCACGCATGGCAAGATTTCTCACCTCATCCGCCACAACGGCAAAACCGGCACCGGCCTCACCGGCGCGGGCCGCTTCAACCGCGGCATTCAGGGCCAGAAGATTCGTCTGGAAGGCGATTTCATCAATGGTTTTGATAATTTTTGAGGTTTCCTCACTGGCGTTGGAGATATCTGCCATAGCAACGGTGAGTTGATCCATGGCTTGGTTGGCGGAATTGACCACATGGTTGGCTTCCTTCATCAAGGTGTCCGCATGGGAGGAGTTTTCCGCATTTTTCTTGGTCATTGAGGACATCTCTTCCATGGAGGAGGAGGTCTCCTCAATGGATGCCGCCTGTTCTGAAGCACCTTCAGCCAGGGACTGGCTGGCAGAGGACACCTGGGTGGATGCTGCCGCCACTTGGTCCGCGCCTTCGTTCATACCCTGGGTGATGTTCTGGAGGATGCCGATGATTCCCCGGGCAATGACAAAGGACAATAGCAGCCCTGCAATAATGGCAACTCCGCCGACGATGGCCACATTACGTTTGGTTGACGAGGCTGCCTTGAGCATGGCGGTATCTGTCAGGATATGTTCCGATGCTTCTGTGCGAAGATCATTGATCAGTTTTTGAACCGTTTCAAGGGCGGGCATGGTTTGCTTGGCATAAATATCTGTGGCCATTTTCTGCCCTTCCAGCATGGCCTGGGCCCGGTTCTGCAGCTGGCCCAGGATCTTCTGGGTGTTGGAAAGTTCCACCAGGGTCTTTGTCCTGAATATGTGGTTGGCCTTTTGCTGTCCCTGATCCAGGGAGGCTTCATGTTGAATAGCCTGATCAAACAGGCCGGCCAAAGCTTTAAGGTGATTCTGGGTTTCATTGGTAAATATGGTTTTGGCTTCAAACTGGTTGTCGTACTTGATGAAATCATTGATTTTTATTGCGCTTTCATGAAGGGCATCATGGGGCACTTTGACCTGGTCGATAAACTGGGCAAAGACCGGTTCCCCGGCCTTGAGATCAGCCACCTCTTTGGAGGCCAGCCATTTACCAAAGCCACATTTGGCCGGATCGGTTTCCACGGTCAGCTCCTCGTTGTACAGCAGGGAGGAAGAGACAGAGGCCGCCCATTTGCGGTGATCATCCAAGCGCTGGTACAGGGTATTGGCCAGGCCGGGGTGAATCTGTTTATAGGCTGCAATGATCTCTTTGGCAGAATCATGCAGTCTCTCATGCGGACCCTTGATCTGGTTGAGCAGATCAGCCAGCGTCTTATCGGTCGCCGCCGCTTTTTCAGCTTGGGGGCTGTAGAGCCACTTACCGAACGCACACAGGGTGTGGTCGACCTGTACATCAATCTTGGGGGCATTCTCAAGAATGTTCTTCTGAATGGTTTCAGCCCATTTGAGGTGATCAATCTCCTTTTGCAGCAGGAATCCCGGCAGTGCCAGATCACCGGCAGCATAGACATCCTGAATGGCAATGGCAGAATCGTGCAGTTGCCTGTGGGGGGCCTCGATCTCTTTTAATATCGGTTTCAAGGAGGGAACCAGGGACTCGGCGTGTTTCCGGCCTTCTCCATACAACCATTTTCCAAAACCGCATTGGGTATGGTCGGTCTGGACATCCAGAATATTGATATGCTCATCCGTTAAGAGTGCGTTTACCTTCCCTACCCAGTTGAGATGGTCCACCTCTTTCTGGGCAAGTTCGCCGTCAAGGGCCTTGCCGTCAATCACCTCTTCGGCATTATCCACGATGCCTCCCACGCCGGTAAAGCTCAAAGCTCCCAAGGCAATAAGCAGCACCAGAACAATGCCGAATCCGATTCCAATCTGTTTTCCTATGGTCATTTCTCTCCACTTCATGAGGGGCCTCCAGTAGTTTGTATGATTAATTAGTTTGATGTATTCTCAAGCCCGCTGATCTCTTCAGCACTCAATATTCGATCGATATTCAAGAGGATTTTCACGCCGCCGTCGATTTTGGCCATACCCAGGATGTATTCGGTATTGAGACGGCTTCCAAATGTGGGTGTGGGCTCAATCTCTTCACCCCGGATATTAAGAACTTCAGAGACGGCATCCACGACAATGCCCGTGAGTACGGTTCCGGAGTCTGATTCAATTTCCACCACGATGATGCAGGTCCGTTCGGTGTAGGGGATTGAGTCCAGTGAAAATTTCAGTCTCAGGTCGATCACCGGTATCACTTTTCCCCTCAGGTTGATCACTCCTTTTACAAATTCCGGGGTTTTGGGTACCGGTGTGATCGGCATCATACCGATAATCTCTTTCACCTTCAGGATCCCGATCCCATAGGTTTCCTCACCCAGGGTAAAGGTCAGGTACTTTCCGGCACTGGCCTCAACAGCCCTGACCACCTGATCCATGGTTCTTGTGATATCTGTCATGGTTATCCTCCATTAAATTGTTGGATGTCTCAGTAAATCATGAATACCAGGGTGACATTACAAGATGTATGCCAATAAAAAATTGGGGTGGGTTTTGCTTTTAAATACAATGTGTTATGTTTTTAAAAAGAGGGATAAAAGGCTGCGGCGCATACGGTCAGCCCGGGAATGTATTAAATTTAAGACAACCGACTGCCGTATCAGGCACGGGACAGATGGTATTTTTTCAGGCGGGCGTATACCATGGCCCGGGACAGACCTGAGATATCACACATGGATTTGATATCCCCGGAAGTGGATTGAAGCAGGGATTGGAAGTATTGTTTTTCAGTGGTTTCGATCACTTCTTTAAGTTTGGGAAGCGGAGCATCCAAATGATGTTCGGGTTGCATTGCCGCAGGCTGTGGGGGTTTGGCAGCAGGCTTTTCCAACGATTCCTTGGCAAGGCAGATCCGGATCGGTTTGGGCAGGTGCAAAGGGAAAAGGATCGGTTCGTTATGGGCCATGGCAATGGTACTGTCCATGGTATTGACCAGTTCCCTGGCATTACCCGGCCACTCATAGGTTTCCAGACCCTCTATAAAATCCGGGGAAAATCCCTTGACCGCGATCCCGTACTTGTCGCAAAGCTTCTGGATATAATGCTGAACCAGGGGTTTGATATCCCCTTTGCGATGCCGCAGGGGCGGAAGCTCCAGGTTGATGGCCCGCAGCCGGAAGAGCAGGTCCTGCCTGAATTTCTCCTCTTTGACCATTTGATCCAGGTCCTTGTTGGTGGCCGCGATCAGTCTGAAATCGCTTTCGATTTCTTTTTTACCACCCACTGGGCGAAATTTCTTCTCCTGGAGCACCCGTAAAAAGGAAGCCTGGGTCGAGAGGGGAAGGTCGCCGATCTCATCCAGAAAAAGGGTTCCGTTGTGGGCCATGGCAATGATGCCGGTATGTGCCTTGTCCGCACCGGTGAAGGCCCCTTTGACATGGCCGAACAGCATGCTCTCCACCAGGGATTCGGTCATGATGCCGCAATCCACCACCATGAAATTTTCCCGGGCCCGTCTGCTGTTGTCATGGATCGCTTTGGCAAACAGTTCTTTGCCGGTGCCGGTCTCGCCCTGGATCAGGACACTGGCGTCACAGTTGGCCGCCTTTGCCGCAACAGTCAGGCTGGCATCTATGGCGTTGCTGTTGCCGATAATATCCTGCCGGTCCAAAAGTACCGGGTCTTCCACCTGCTGCCGGGTCTGCCTGTACTGAAGCGCCCGGATCATCTGAAGAGAGATCTTTTTTAATGAGAGCGGTTTTTCAAGGTAATCCCATGCACCGTTTAAAATGGCAGACTCTGCACCCTCCGGGTTGGCATAACCGGTCATAACGATGACCAGGGGGGGGGATGGAAGCTGGTGAATCTGCTTGAGAAAGTCAAGGCCGCTCCCATCAGGCAGCTGGACGTCTAAGAAAGTGACATCAAACTCATTTCGGGACAATTCACTGAATCCCTGTTCAAGGTTTTCGCAGCCCGTAACCGTATGTCCCATGGGCGTAAACAGGCTCGAAAGCGTATACCTGACACTGTCGTCATCATCTATAATCAGTATATTGGCAACGATCTGGTTTTTCACTGGGTCACATCCTTTACCGCTTCCAGAAGGCTGGATTTTGACAATGGTTTATTCAGGATTTTAGCTATGCCCATTTGATCAAGTTTTTCTTTGGGGATCTGTTTATCATATCCGGTGAGCATAATCACGGGAATATCTTCCCGGACTTTTGAAACTTTGCTTGCGAAATCCAATCCCGTCATATCCGGCATGGTCATGTCGGTGATGACGATATCAAACTGTTGCGGATCAGTGCTGAATGCTTCAAACGCCTCCGGGCTGGCCTGAAAATCAATCACCTTGTATCCGCTTTTCTCCAGGATCATCTTGATGGTTTTACAGATCACCGCTTCATCATCCACCACCAGAATGGTCTCACTGCCAAAAACCACAGGGGTTTCCAAACCATTGGATTCCGGCGCCTCATCTGTTCCTGCTGCCGGCAGTATCACCGTAAATGTCGAGCCTTCCCCTGGTTTGCTCTGGACAAAAATGTCTCCGTTCAGGTTGGCCAGCACCCCTTTGACAATGGAAAGTCCAAGGCCGGTGCCTTTATCTTTTGCCTTGGTCGAAAAGTAGGGGTCAAAAATATTACCCAAAACGGTGTCATCCATCCCTTTTCCGGTATCGGAAATTTCAATGGAGATATACGTACCCTGGGGAAGACTGGTCGGCAGGGCGGAATCCTTTTCCAATTCCAGAGGCTTGATGGCAACGGTAAGGATGCCACCCTCGTCTTCCATGGCCTGGAACGCATTGGTGATCAAATTGAGGAGGATCTGGTGAATCTGTACTGGATCCGCGAGCACCAGCGGGCAGTGTTTGGCAATTTTCTGGGCAATACGGATGGTGGAGGGAAGGGTGGCCTTGGACAGTTTAATGACCTCCTTGGCCAGGGGGCGGATATCCACCGGTACTTTGGTATGTGTGGTGCTCTGCCGGCTGATGGTCAGGATTTGTCTGACCAGATCCTTGGCCCGGTTGGACGCTTTCCGGATCTCTTTGAGGTGGGGCTCAGCCTCGGGCTTGATCAGGTCCGATTCCAGCAACAGTTCGGTCAACCCCAGGATAGGAAAGAGAATGTTGTTGAAATCATGGGCAATTCCGCCGGCCAGTATGCCGATGGCTTCCAGCTTCTGGGCTTCGAGCAGCTCCGTTTCCATGGTTTTCATCTCTGTGGTGTCCATGGCAACCTGAATTTTGACCATGCGCCCGTCTGTCCATTCAATGGCCCGGTCATAATTCATATAGTGCCGGTGGGTGACCGGGTTCCAGCCCTGCCACGAATGGACCCCTGTCGGCTGTCCCTTTTCATCAAGGAGACTGTCAATCCTACAGAACGTGCAGGGGGCGGGCTGGGCCCTGAGTGCAGTATAGCAGCGTTGCCCGGAGAAATCTTTGCCAAATATTTTTTTCATATGTGCGTTCATGAAAAGGATTTCATGGGTTTTCATATCACACACATAGATCTGGGCGTCAATACTGTTCAGCACGGTCAAAAACCTTTGCTGGCTTTGAATGAGCGCTTTTTCTGATTTTTTCTGGCGCGTGATGTCGGAAAAGATAGAGGCAAACTGCCCGGGAGCGGGCCTGAACGCGGTGACATGGAAGTGTCGGTCAAGCTCTTTTGAATAGTTTTCAAAGGTTTCAGGTGTCCCTGTCAGGGCAACGCTGCCATAGGTTTTGATCCAAAAGGGTTCGATTTCAGGAAGGATTTCCAGTACTCGACGCCCGATCACGGCATCTTTTTTCAGTCCGGTCAATCGTTCAAAAGCCGGGTTGATATCCAGAAAACGATAATCCACCGGCGTCCCGGTGTCATCCGTGATGATTTCATGCAATGCAAATCCATCCAGCATCTGCTGGAACATCATTTCGTAGCGGTTTTCCGTGGCCAGCCTGGCAGTGATATCCTCAAGTGTGGCCACCATCCCGTTAAAGCGGCTTTCAGGATCAGATAACGGTGAAGCATTGATAGACAGGGCGACCTCCCGGCCGTCCGGCCACCGGATCAGGTGCTGGATATCAAACACCTGGGCCCGAGAGTTTTTCACCCGGTGAAACGGGAGATCCTGCTCCGGGAACGGGGTTCCGTCCAGGGCGGTGATTCTCCATTCCGGTGCGTTGTAGTATCTCCCCCTGGCATCTGTCTGCGAAATGCCCAGGATCTTTTCGGCCCGCTGGTTGGCAATAATTATTCTTCCGTCAGCGTCCAAGACAACGATACCGACCGGACTGGTTTGCATGATCCGGGTCGTGAAATCATCCGGAAGCATATATTCGTGTGACTGGGTCATGGTCAGTTGACACTCTTTACTTCAACAAGAACGGCTCGCTCCTGATGACAGTGAACAATGGTTTTGTAAACCTGCTGGCAATGAATTTAAATCGCGAAATAATATATAAAATATCTAATTATCATAAAAAAAAGGCAATGAAAACAGTTTTCGTTCTGCCTGTATTGAAAACGCATCGCAGTGACTTAACTGGTCTAATAAAACTTTTCAAGGGTTACTCCTGATCCATACGAAGGCGGGTGATGCGGTCAACGCACAGATTGTATTCATTCCAGGAATCCAGGTAGGTGCTGATCGCTTCGCGGTAATGATGGGCGGCAAGATCGGTATCATGATCTCCCTCTGCCTGGAGTGCCAGGGCCGTATGGGCGGTAATGAGTTTTTCAGGGGTGTGGCCTGCGATCCTGATAAGATCTGAAGGGTTCCCATCCGTGGCGATATGTTTTGATATAATGCGGTACCAGCTGTTCGTTATGGTGTTGCTGTAGCGGTCAAGCAACAACAGGGAGGTTTCCTGTTCTGAGGTCAGATGATAGATCTGACATTTAAGCAGTCCGAGTTTCAAACTCAGGGCGGTTTCCCTGACCGGTGTTTCAAAGAACCGGTCGATCATATTCAGGGCGGTTTCCCATTCGTTTTTGCCGGTATGGTAAAATGCAGCCCTTCCGATGATAGACCTGTTCAAGGGGGCCATTTCCATAAGTTCTTCAATCAGGAGGGTCTTTTTCTCATGGTCGGTCTGGTCTGATTCAAATTCAGACACCACCTCCCCGATTCGGCTGGATTTTTCTTGAGATGTCTTCCGGGTTGTCACCGCCAACTGCCTGAAATCCTCCTGTTCCCGGGCAAATGCGTCCAGGTCATCGACAAATGCTTTGTAGCTGTTCTGAATGTGGATCAATCGTGAAAAGGCAAGAAAGTAGACCCAGTCGTTGCCGCCTGCATTGAGGATGGACTGCTCGAACTGTTTTTTAGCCGGGGCAAGCCGGCCTTTTTTTTCCAGAACCAGTCCGTCAATAAAATACCGCCAGCTCATTTCCGACCGGTTTTCAAATTCGATCCGTTCCCTGGAAAGGCCTTTTTCCGCCTTCAGTGTCCGGGCAAGAAACCCCATAAACTCGTTATCATCCCGCCAGTCAAGCGCAAATAATGCTCTTGCCTGAGGGGGGCTCTGGTGTTTTCCGGACATCCAGTCAATCATGACCAGCATCAGTTTTGCCAGGGTATTCTCCGGTTCGATGGAGGAAAGGTTCTCGAAATGGAAACGGCTTTTTTCAAAGTTCCGGGCACAGAATTCCAGCATGCCGCCGGCAAATATCAAGGGCGGCGTCGATTTTTGCCGAAGCATGGTATCGCACAACCCTGCAGCCTCCTCAAACCGGTTTTCCAGGGCAAGAACCGTCAGCTGTTCAATCTTGGAATCAATAGAGAAGTCCAGCACGCCATTCCACTTGAGCCCCCCTTTCCTTAATTCACCGAGAAGTGTGTTTGGCCTGGAAATGGGCAGTACCAGGCCGAAATCGGAAAGCGGGGTGTTGACATTAAAAAACCCGCTGGATTGGTCAGTGACCACACCGGAAGCGATGCCGATGACTTTTCCTGCCTCATTAATGGCCGGTCCGCCACTGTTGCCTTTGTAAATGGAGGAATCCACCTGGATGATCTCTTTACTGGTTCTTCTGACATGACCCCGGGTAATGCTCACACTGACATGGTCCTCCTGGGTACGGTGCCCCAAAGGAAAGCCGAGAATGAATACCGGTGACAGGCGGCTGATCTGGTCGGGTGCGGTACCTGTTTCCAATGGCAGGGGGGTCAAGTGTTCTGGCACGTCATCAATCTTGAGTACTGCAAAATCATACTTGAACGGGGATTTGATCAACTCCCCTGTTTTAGTTGAGGCCCTGGGCACCCCTGCAATCCTCAGGTTGGAAGGGCCGGCGCTTCGGAAGGCAGAGGACACGGCATACCGGTCAGACAGCTCCTCACTGGTATTCAGTTCAGGCAGCCGTTTGAACGCTTTTTCGCCTTCAAACCAAAGGTACATCCGATAATGGAACCCCAACGGTTTCTCGATAAGGGCAAATCGTGCATACACCCCGAAAAGATCGGAATCTTCCAACCAGGGGCAGGCCACGTGACGGTTGGTCAGCAGATATCCGTTTTTATCTACCAGGAATGCAGTGCCCTCAATCTTATTCTTATATACAACCTGTGTATCGTCGGCCAGCCAGTACTCCACCATTAAGAACGCCACCGAATCGGTGTAAGATTCAATGACTTTGGATAACCTTTCGGTTTTCAGGGAATGGTCCGGTCGGGCGTAAAACCATGACAGGGCGGTAAAAGCGATAATACCCGCCAGGCTGACCAGAAGCAGGATCACCACCTGCCGCAGCCACCTTACCTCCTTGATCAAACCGGGTTTTTCTATTGTCTCGGGTTCTGACGGCGCGGAAGAGGGCAGGCGGCTCAATATCCGGTCAAGGGTTTTTACTACGGTATGCATGGACTGAGGTCTCAGGTCGGGATCGTCAGACAGCATAATTTTCAACAGGGTGGCCAGTTCAGGGTCAATACCCTTGAGCTGGTCGACCTGTGCGGACAGGTTTTTAACATTTGGATTTGCGGACAGGATTTCGACAAAAATTTTCCCAAGGGACCAGATGGCGCTCTTGAAGTCGATGGCCCGATGGTTGAGGATATCCGGATGGCAGTCCAGTAGCTTCTGAAGCATGGGGCTGTGATGGGTGGCCCTGGCATTCAGAAAACGGGACAGTTTATAATTGATCCGGATATTTAATCCGGTGCGTTCCTTTTTCGGGATCAGGATGTCATCCAGGGTCAGGTAGGGCATGAAATGGTCCAGTTTGTGCAGTGTGTCCAAAGTAGACGCGATATTGTGGAACAGCATCACCGCTTTTCTTTGGTCGCTTAAAACACCTGAAACAAAAACCGCTCCCCAGTTGTCTGCGTCAACCCATTCCGAAACCCGGTACCAAAGCCCTGTTTGGCTTTGCCGGATGGCATAGTGCTGTACAAAAAGCCCCTTGGGAAGGGACTGCAGCATTGCCAGTTCGCGTTTGAGCCGATCCGCGACCTGTTCATCCACCCCGGACTGATCCGAGAACAGGCGAATACTCACCGGTGTTGTTGTGCCCTCTTTGACCGCCTTGAATACCGTGGATGAATGGCCTTCATGGATGATGGCAAGGATCTTGTAATCATCAACATGGGAGATCCCGCCGGCAAGGGGGCTGCCGCATGCCGGACACATGGAAATTTTTTCTGAAATGACCTGGCCACAGGATGGACATGATTTCATTACAAGGTCTCACCATTATGATGGAAGTTTCTTTCCTTGTCCTTCTTAAAACATAAACCGAGTGGGCGAAATAGTCAAGAACACCCGGGGCCCAACTCCTGCTGAACCGTATTTAGGCAATGGCTGTACACCTGTATAGCAGCCATTCTTGACAATCGACATGAAAATGGTTTAGGATAGAAGCAATTACCCTTCTTTGAAAAGTGATCGTATGTTTTATAAGATCCATTGTACTGACTCGAAGATAGTTGTGTCTTTTGAAAGGAAAGCAAGTGATAGATCAGGTGAACAGCCAGCGGCAATACACCGAGGAGAATCTTCTCGGGGTGATCAACGCACTGCCGCTCCTTATCACTGTGATTGATTCCGAACGGAATGTGGTTCTGGCCAATTCAGCCACTTATCGGTTTGTCAGCAAGAGTGAGATCCAGTTGATCGGGCAGGTAGGCGGCAAGGCGTTTAACTGTGCCAGTCACGATGAGAGCCCGCAAGGCTGCGGTTTTGGTGACAGCTGCCTGAGGTGTACGCTGCGCAGTACGGTCCTGGAAACCATGACAGACAAGACACCCCACAGTATGGTCGATACCGTCATGACATTCAAAGGGATTGGACAGCGGCATATCAGGATCTCCACCCTTCCCATCAATTTTGAAGGAAAGGAGGCGGTACTCCTGGCCATAGAGGATGTCACCGAAGCCAAGGCGCATGAACAGACCGTCCGGGAAAAGGAGAAACTCTCTGCCGTGGTTCAGACCGCCGGTGCCGTTTGCCACGAAATCAATCAGCCCCTGATGATTATCCTCGGGCTGGCTGAGTTGCTGATCGAGGATACTGGTGATAATGACATACAAAAACAGAACCTGCTGAAGATCAAAGAGCAGGTCGAGCGCTTAGGGAAAATCACGGAAAAGCTCATGACCATTACCAGTGTGCAGACCAAGAAATACTTGAAAGGAGACATTATCGACATCGAAGCATCTTCCGGAACGGATAGCACTGCCCCCGAAAGCCCTGAACAACAAACAGACGAATAAAAGCAGGCAGGATATGACTCAAACCAACACCAACAACAGGCTGGAGAAAGTGATATCTGACCTGGCCATGAAAGAAAAGGAGCTGGACACCTTCATGGCCGGTGCAAAGGTTGTCCTGAGCCAGAAGGGATTTGAAACATCTGCCCGGGCTATCTTTGACTACTGCAGGGAGGTGACCGGGGCGACCTCCGGTTATGTGGCCCTGCTTTCAGACGATGGCGCGGAGAATGAGGTCCTTTTTCTGGAAGCCGGCGGACTTCCGTGCAGTGTGAACCCTGAACTTCCCATGCCCATACGGGGGCTTCGTGCAGAAGCCTACCTGACCAACAGGGCCGTATATGACAATGACTTCATGAACAGCGAGTGGATAAAGTTCATGCCAGGCGGCCATGTGGAGTTGAAGAATGTGATGTTTGCCCCTTTGGTGATTGAGGGAAAGACGGTCGGGATCATGGGGCTGGCAAACAAAGCCGGCGATTTTAACGACAATGATGCCAAAATGGCCGGTGGGTTCGGAGAGCTGGCCGCCATCGCGCTGGAAAACAGCCGGAACCTTGACAAACGAGAAACAGCAGAGCAGGAGCAGGCAAGACTGATCGCCGAACTCAGAGATGCATTGGCCCAGGTTAAAAAGCTCAGCGGTCTGCTGCCCATCTGTTCCCACTGCAAGAAAATTCGGGATGACAAGGGGTACTGGAACCGGATTGACTGCTACATCCAAGAGCACTCCGAGGCGGTTTTGAGCCATGGCATCTGCGATGACTGTGCCAGAGAGCACTATGGCCAGTATCAGGATTAAGCCATAAGAGGTATCAGGATTACAGGCGCAGGGAAAGAGAAATCCGTTTTCGCTTCACATCCACTTCCAGCACCTTGGCGCGAACCTGATCACGAACCGCAACGACCTCATTGGGATCCTTGACGAACCGGTCTGCCATCTGGCTGATATGGACCAAGCCGTCCTGGTGAACACCGATGTCTACGAATGCACCGAAAGCCGTTACATTGGTGACAATCCCCGGGACAACCAGTCCTGGTACCAGGTCCTGGATACCATGGATGGTATCATCAAATGAGAACACCTCAAACTGTTCTCTTGGATCCCGCCCCGGATTGATCAACTCCCTGACAATGTCCTTCAAAGTCGGCAGCCCGAAGGCCGTGGTGATGTATGGTTTAAGATCCATGCCTTTTATGAGGGCCGTATCGGTCATGAATGTTGAGATATTCACCTGATGGTCTTTGGCCATTTGTTGAACCACGGCATAGGACTCCGGGTGTATGCCGCTGGCATCAAGGGGATGGGCGCCGTTCCTGATGCGCAGAAAACCGGCAGCCTGCTCATAGGCCTTGGGGCCCAGGCGGGGCACCTTGAGCAGTTCTTTTCGATTTTTAAACGGACCGTTTTGATCCCGCCAGGCAATGAGATTGTCGGCAATGGATGCATTTAGACCGGCAACACGTTTGAGCAACTCTGCGCTTGCGGTATTGACCTCCACACCCACCCGGTTGACGCAGCTGGTCACCACATCGTCCAGGCTCTGATTGAGCAGCTTCTGATCCACATCATGCTGGTATTGACCCACGCCAATGGATTTGGGGTCGATTTTGACCAGTTCGGCCAGGGGGTCCATGAGGCGCCGACCGATGGAGACGGCTCCCCGGACGGTGATGTCATGATCCGGGAACTCCTGCCGTGCCGCTTCAGAAGCTGAATAGATGGATGCGCCGCTTTCATCGACCATGGTGATGACCGGGCTTCCCTTCAGGTTAAGGGTTCTGACAAATGTTTCAGTTTCGCGCCCGGCAGTACCATTCCCGATGGCCACGGCTTCCACACCATACTGCGCAACCAGGGTTTCAACGGTTTTGCCGGCCTGTGCAGCACCGGAGCCGTGGGGGTAGATCACTCCATGATCAATCAGTTTCCCCTGGGAGTCCAGGCACACCACTTTGCAGCCGGTCCTGAATCCCGGGTCAATGGCCAGGGTTTTTTTCTGTCCCATTGGGGCAGAAAGCAGCAGTTTCCTAAGATTGTCCGCAAATACGTTTACAGCCGTTTCATCCGCTTTCTGCTTTATTGCAGACAAGGTTTCCTTTTCAATGGATTTGGACAGCAGGCGTTTGTAACCGTCTTTGACCGCCAGGCTGATTTGCGTTGATGAGGGGCCGCTGCATGACGGGTGTTGAGTGATGAAAAACTGTTCAATCCGCTGCAGTGCCTGGGTTTCATCCGGAAGGACATGCACGGTTAAACAGCCTTCATTCTGTCCCCTGAGCATGGCCAGTACCCGGTGTGAGGGAGCTGATGCGGCCTTTTCAGACCAGTCAAAATAGTCCTTGAACTTTTGTCCTATCTCCTGTTTATCTTTTTTGACCACCGAAGTGATCCGGGCATGCCTGGTAAACATCTCCCGGGTCAGCTGACGGACACCCGCATCATCGCTGACCAGTTGGGCAATAATGTCCCTGGCGCCTGATAGTGCCTCCTGGATTGTCGGAACCTGGTCGTTGATGAATTTCGCGGCCAGGTGGTCGGGGTTCTGTTTCGGGTTTGCCATCAATAATATGGCCAGGGGTTCCAGACCTTTTTCCCGGGCAGCCATGGCCCGGTTTTTTTTCTTGGGCCGGTATTGTTCATACAGGTCCTCAAGTTCGGTTTTTGACGCGGTTCTGTCAATCGCGGATTTCAGTTCCTGAGTTAGCAGGTCCCGTTCTTCAAGGGATTTTAAGATCGCGGTCTTTCGATCGTTTAACTCATTGAGTCCCTCAATCCGGTCACGGATGCTGGCGATGCTCACCTCGTCCAGGGACCCGGTTGCTTCTTTGCGGTACCGGGCGATAAACGGTATGGTCGCCCCCTGATCAAGAAGGACGCTAACGGATTC
Organism: Desulfobacteraceae bacterium; assembly: GCA_004796375.1. Taxonomy (GTDB): domain Bacteria; phylum Desulfobacterota; class Desulfobacteria; order Desulfobacterales; family Desulfobacteraceae; genus MADRE2. The sequence continues at coordinate 3,502 of QZLA01000054.1, read as the reverse complement.
AACCTGTTTTGCTGTAAGGTTCAGTTCCCGGGATATGGTCTGGTATATCATCATGGCATCCATTAATACGGCAGCTCCTGTCCAAAGTCAAACGGTTTGGAATATCTGGAAACATAACCTTTATCCTTTCCTTATTTTAAATCAGTGATATAATCGATTTTTTTTACCGGCTGCAGAAGTCTTTGAATCGTAAAAGGTAAGTAATTGAAATGAAAAGAATATGTGTGTTCTGCGGATCGGGTCTTGGCTCAGATCCTTTATATGCAAATATGGCGGTCCAATTGGGCAAAACCCTGGTCAACAATCAGATTGAACTGGTCTACGGCGGGGGCAATGTCGGTTTAATGGGGATCATTGCCGATACGGTCGTAAAAAACGGGGGCCGGGTCATCGGCGTGATTACTGAATATCTTCTTGAGAAGGAGGTGGCATATACCGCACTGTCAGATCTTCGCATCGTTGAAACCATGCACCAGCGAAAAGAGATGATGGCCTCTTTGTCTGACGGATTCATCGCAATGCCCGGCGGGTTCGGTACCATGGATGAGATGTTTGAGGCCATGACCTGGTCCCAGCTCAATATCCACAGAAAACCCTGCGGTTTCCTGAATGTGAAAGGATATTATGATCAATTGATGGCATTCATTGATCACATGGTTAGCAACGGATTTGTCCATGAGGATCACAAGCGTCTGATTCAGAAGGATGACGATCCGGAACGCCTCATTGGTAAACTGGTTTCCTATACCCACAACATCTCGGAAAAGGATAAATGGGCTAAAAAACTTGCGGTAAGCAACTAACTCGTGAGTTGCAGAGTCAGGAATATCTCCTGGCAATGATTATACAGTAGCCCGGTTTCAGCCGGCCTTTCCTGAAGGCATCTGCGGCTGCGGACAGTACCGGTTGGGCGGCTGTCACCCCGGGCTCAAAGATCATGTGCCCATAGAGCTGCTTGAGCAGGGGGGTGTAATCCTCCATGAATTCTATTTGAAAACCGTTTTCATCAATTAACCGGATCAGTTCCACCATGGAAAGCGCGCCTGAAAGGCAGGTTTCTTCGTTAGCACCTTGGGTCAATCCCCGAATCATGCCGGTGTAGCACATGGGAACATATAGGTCGGTGATCACCAGCATCCCTGCCGGCTGTAGGACCCTTGCAAACTCTTCAAGGCAGGCCGCTTTATCGTCAAGCTGGGAGAGAACACACTCACAGAAGATGCCGTTGAATGACTTTTCGGCAAAACCAAGAGCCGGCAGCCGGCCCTGGCAATACGTTATCCCTTCGCCCTTGGGTGATTCCTTTTCCCCGGCAGCTTGCAGCATAGCCGAATCGGTGTCAAGGCCGGTGACAGCCAGCCCATGGACATCTCTAAGATAACGGCCGGTCATGCCGAATCCGCATCCGGCATCCAGAATCGCTGCCCCCCGCTCAAAACCACAGATTTCGACGGCGCTGGCAGTCAATGAAAGTCCTCCGGGCCGGAGGGTTGAGCCATTTACCGAGATCATTCCCTTTTGCCTGAACAGGTAGGGAATATTACCGCCCGTTAACCGGGTTCGGGTGGCTGCCCTTGAAAAAAGGGGGAAAGAACGCATCATAAATCTCCCATTGAAAAGTAGTTGATAGTGTCAATTATCATCTCATTCCTAATTGGTAATTAAAAGAATGGTTGGAATTAGTCAAGCTAAGAAATAATTATTTTATAGCTTTATTAAAAATAACTCAAATTAACCCATAGTGACCAATATCGTATTTTTCAGCCCAGAGGCAATCCTCTAAGCGCAGTCCCGTGTACTTGTCAATCCGGTGACAGAATTCTCATGTTTTTTTTGCATTCCCATAGATTTTGCTGTATTACTGGATAACCAGTGAACCTTCCGTGAATGACTTATGTCTAATCAAAAGATAGAGGGAAGCGGTCATGTCTTTTCTTTCCAAAGCGTCACTTAAAGTGCTTCTGATTGGCGGGTTTTTGTCTTGTGCCCTGTTAACCGCGATATCCGGCGGCGTTGGCATTGTGTCGCTTGGTCAGATTAAATCGGTGATGGCAAAGACATCCCGGGATGTCACCCAAAGTGTTCAATTCCAGAACAAACGGGTTCAGAGTCTGGTTCAGATCCGCGGAATCATACGGCAGGTGATCGATGCTGACGCCATTGATCAGCTTGAGTCGGCAGGCGGCGAATTATCAACATTGAAAAATCATCTCGCCAAAGGCTCAGAACAGATGGAATTGATGTTGAGCAATATTGATCAGCTGATGGCGATGAAACAGCAGCAGCTTGAGGCATTTAAGGATCTTCAGGGTCTGATGGCGACGATTAAGCAGATCCTTAATGGCATTACCACACTGACCATCAGGTCGGTAGAGGTTTCAGTTGATGAGTCAATTGCTTCGATCGAACAGGAAACGCTTCACATCAAGACAGGGGTGGGTGAGTTGATCCGTAATGAACACCAGGGAGTGAAATCGGATGGCGATCTTGAGATGATGTTGTCGGAATCCGGGATCAGCGACGGGATGGATGAGTTGATGATGGTTTCCGAGATGTCCATATCAGCCGTGCGCGCCGCTATGTCCGTCCAGTCAAAAACCAACCGCCAGCTGGTGGTGGTCAACGATATGTTTACGGCATCAGATCCTGAATCCCTTGACAAGGTATACAAGGAGATCCTTCTGCTCAAAGGGCATATCAACAGTGAGCTGGTCGAACTGCCATCCGATTCGACAACCACTGAAATGAAGAGTGATCTAGCACGGCTTGGCCAGGCATTTACAAAAATACTTGAGGCTAAACAACGTGATTTGACCGCTTCACAGTCACTGGCTGCCCAGGAGACAGAGATTTTGTCGCTGATGGACCAGATGGACGGCCGCCTCATTAGAGAATCCAAGACCATGGCTGACCGGCTCAAACATGCCATGGGCAACAGCCATTATCGAACAAAAGTGTGGCAGAGATCCCAGGGGATTATCGTTTGTATTGCCATTGGTCTTGCTGTGATCATTGGTTTTCTTCTCTCAGGGGTGATCACCAGACCGCTGAACAACATCATCGGCGGTATCTCAAGCGGGGCAAACGAGGTGCAGTCGGCATCGGACCAGATTTCAGGGATAGGTGAAATTCTGGCAAAAGGTGCATCGGACCAGGCAGCATCCCTTGAAGAAACCTCTTCATCCATGGAGGAGATGTCCTCCATGGCAAAGAAAAACACCCACAATGCAGGTCAGGCCGATGGGCTGATGAAACAGGCCTCACAGTCCATTGAGCACGCCAATCGCTCCATGGAAGATTTAACACGGTCCATGACCGATATTTCCAATGCGAGTAAGGAAACCTCACAGATCATCAGGACGATAGACGAAATTGCTTTCCAGACCAACCTGCTGGCATTGAATGCAGCGGTTGAAGCGGCCCGGGCCGGAGAGGCCGGTGCCGGTTTTGCCGTAGTGGCTGACGAAGTCAGGAATCTGGCCATGAGAGCGGCCCAGGCGGC
>QZLA01000037.1 GCA_004796375.1 Desulfobacteraceae bacterium | reverse complement strand
TCCGACATGAATGTCACACTCCCCGGTCTTGGTCAGAACGCCGGCCTGCGGACCCTGGGGCTTGTCGGAAACAAGGCGACCGCCATGCTCTACGGCATAAAAGCCTACACCACTTCCGACTTTGCAGCCGGGCTGGACATGGTCAAAAAGGCTTCCGGCAACACGCCCCTGTCCAAGGCGGTTGATGCGTCCATCACTGATTTTAAAGATCTGTCAGGTGTCCATAACGCCCTGATCGTCATCAGTGACGGGCTTGAAAATGACGGATCGGCTGCTGTGGCCGCCCAGGCGCTCAAGGATCAGTATGGCTCATCCATCTGCATCTACACCGTTCATGTGGGAAATGACCCCAGAGGCGCCGCTCTTCTCCAGGAGATCGCTGATATCGGGGACTGCGGTTTTTATACCACAGCCGATCAGCTGTTGGCACAGTCCGCCATGAACGACTTTGTTAAAAACGTATTCCTGGAAGAGAAGAAAGTTGAAAAACCGGCCCCTGCGCCTGCTCCGGCACCTGCTCCCGAACCCGAGCCCGAACCCGAACCCGAACCGGCGCCTGCACCTGCTGCGCCCAAGGATTCTGATAATGACGGCGTGACCGATGATAAGGATCAGTGCCCGGGAACCCCTGCAGGCGCAACAGTCAACAGCATTGGATGCTGGGCCCTGACAAATCAGGTGCTGTTTGACTATGACAAATCAAATATCAAACCTGAGGCCCATCCCTTCCTGGAAGAGGTGATCACCATCCTGAAAGCCAACCCCAACATGGCGGTCGTGCTCCAGGGTCATACCGACAACAAGGGATCTCTCAAATACAATATGGGATTATCCCTGAGACGTGCGAATTCGGTAAAGGAATACTTAGTGAATCATGGTATTGCCGCATCCCGTCTCGAAACAGAAGGATTTGCGTTTAAAAAACCGGTTGCCCTGAACGGTACGGCTGCCGGACGTGCACTCAACAGACGAGTGGAGCTTCATCCGAAATAGCGGTTAATCAGGTTTATTAAGCTGTTATAAAAAACGGCCCGCAACCTTAAGCAAAAAGGATGCGGGCCGTTGCTTTACATGCCTTACACGGTTAAATTCATACCAGTCCGCCTCTTATTCTTCAAGAAGCAGTGACGTGACAGGAACAATTCCCCCGCCCTTTTTAATCTTTACATCATCAATAAACGCTTTCATGTAACCGGTTTCTCCCGGGTCTGCATAAACCCGCGTCCGGATCTGCCGGTGCTGACCTCTAGCCGGGCTGTGCATGGCAGTAGTCACCTGATACCGATGGGTTTCACTGTTCACTTTAAAAATGAATGTGGAACCCGTTTTTTCTATGGATAATTTATATGGTTTGTCAAAAACAATGGGTGTTGAAAACTCATAGGTGTCCAGATCAGTCCAGGAGGTGTCACCGGGATCGTCCGTCCTTGACAGGAAACAGGTCGCTTTCAGGGAATTATCGTCATACATCGAGATTCTCAGATCTACCCAGACGTTATTCTGAGCACCGCTGTAAGGTGCACCCGTCTCATTATAATAATCTCCGGCGATCCGGACAATTCCCCTGGCCCCGGTTCCGATGGTGCTGTCCGATGACACCTCAACCCTGGCTTCCACATAATCCAGATGGTTCTCAGGGAATCTCAATGTTGCCTGATTCCTGGCCCCATCCGCATGAATGTTCAGGCGGAACCGGCCATTGGAAATTTCTCCCACTCCTTCCAGATCGGTCCATTTAGCCGTATTTAGGGGTGCATTAGAAAACCCGTCATAAACACTGGTCTGGTTATTGATCTTAACTGTATCAAACATGGCGTGGGTGAACCCGTTTCCATGTGAGCCATTGGTACTCACCGAGAGTGACCGGTAGGGATCATTTGCCGTCCGCTGGCGGACGGGGCCGCTATATGTATTGGACACCCCGTTCACGGTAAAGGTAAACCCGTTACTCCCGTCATAGCTCAGTTTCACTGGATAGGTGGTATTGTAGTTCAGGGTTCCCGGGAGAATCACCTGAGTATCCTGACCGTCCCACTGCCCGGTGTTCTCATCAATGATCCAAGAAACATTTCCCCAAGCCTCAAGGCCGGCTCCCCGGTCACCGATACGTACGGAGGCGGAGACCTCTCCGTTGGTGTTGGTGCCTGAAACATACGAATTATAAAAGGTCCCCTGGAGTTGGGCCTCACCCGTGGGATAGAAACCGGTATCCAGCTGGGTGCTGCTGCTGACGGTTACCATACTTTCCATGGTATGAATGCTGGAAGGATTCTCAAAGCCGGTATCCATATCACGGTAGGGCCAGTCCACCCGGTTGGACAGTTTCTTGACCAGTCGGCCACCCGTCACTTCCCGGACCGTCTCACTGACAGCCCATTTGGACCTGTCGATCATGGGGCCGGGAAACCGGTCATAGAACGCCCCTGAGGGGAGCCCCGGCGGTTCGGTGTACACGTTGTCTATCCGGGCTTTCATGTATCCGGTTGCCCCGGGATCCGCATAAACCCGGGTTCGGATCTGGCGGTGCTGACTGCTGGGCGCATGCATGACAGTCTGGACATTATATACCTTGACCTCATCGCCAATTCTGAAAATAAACTCGGACCCTCTCTTTTCAATGGAAAGGGTGTAGTCCGTATCAAATGAGAGATACTGGTAAAAATCCTCTCCCCATAAGTCTGTCCAAGTGCTTCCATTGGGGTCACCAGACTTTGATAAAAAACAGGAAGCACGAAGTGAGCCGTCATTATTGAGCGTGATCCGAAGATCCACCCAGACATCATTCTCGCGGCCGTTGTAGGGTGCTCCATCCTCATTGTAATAATACCCGGCGATCCTGACAATACCTCTTGCACCTGAGGATACTATGCTGCCGGAATCAACCCTGACACTGGCTTCCACATAGTCCTTGTTGTTATCCGGAAAATTGAGCGTGATCTGGTTTCTGGCATCTGCCGCCTGGATGTTGAGCCTGGCCCTGCCACCGCTGATCTCCCTTATCGCCTCAAGGTCAAGCCATTTGGCCTGATCCAGTGACGTATTTGAAAAGTCATCATAGTCAGATCCCTGGTCATTGATAACGACGTTGTCAAAGGTTACCGAAGCATAGCCATCACCCTGGTTCCCATATGCAGAGGTTGATAAAGCTTTATACTCTGTAACCGGCCCTGCCAGCTTTACCGGTCCGGTAAAGGTATCTGATGTGCCATTGACAGTAAATGTAAAGCCATTGGACCCATTGTATGCGATTTTCACCTGGTATGCCGTGCCGTAATTCAAGGTGCCCGGACCGATAATGGTTCCGCTTCCTTTTTCACTAAAAGAGCTGTTGTTGGGATCCAGGGATTCAGATACCTGCCACCAGGCTTCAAGCCCCGACCCACGGTTACCGACCTTCACACCAGCCCAGATATCGCCATCTGCCGTACCTGAGTTTTCCATGTTATAAAAAAAGCCATCCAGTCTGGCCGCAGATTCGGTATCCGCAGATGTGCCGGTATCTGCTGTCGTTCCGCTTTCAACGGTGATGGTACTTTCAATGGATGCGATATTCAAAGGATTTTGGAATCGCGTTCTGACCCTCTGGAATTCCACGCCCGGAACATTGGCCACCTTCTGCACCAGCCTGCCGCCCGTGATCTCCCTGACCAATTCAAGATCCGTCCATTTCTGAACGCTCAACATCGGCCCGGGAAAACTGTCATATACAGTTCGTGCAGCGACTGGCGATCCGGCCAAACATAAAAAAGACAAGACAAACGAGAGTAAGAGCAAGCGTAACAATCGGGACGATAGCCACATAAATACCTCCTGTTCGTTTAGTACCTTACAGTTTCACAATTCACTGGATTTCTATGCTTGATACAAAAAAAGAACAGAAGGAGTCAAGAAAAAGAATTATTTACTTATTCTTAAACATTTTGATACATTGCTTCTCCAGTATGGGTGGTCGAATACCCGCCCAGCTGCTCAACCCGCTTTTTAAACCCGCTTGAATTGATGGTTTCGATCAGCACCTGGATCTTATCTGTCTGGAAAAATCGATCCGGGATCACCAGATCATACTCTTCAGTGACCACCGGCAGGAAATCAAGGTTCAACGCCCTGGCTGCCGCCAGGATTCCCATACCGGCATCCGCCCTGCCGGACATGACTGACGCTGCCACAGACATATGGGTATATTCCTCATCCGTGTAGCCTGATACATCATTGGGCGACATCCCGGCAGCCTTGAGCTTGTAATCCGTCAGTATCCTTGTGCCTGACCCGGCCTGGCGGTTCATGAACTGGACATCTTTGTTTGCCAGGTCTTCAATTCCCCGGATATTTTTCGGGTTTCCCTTTGGCAGGATCAATCCCTGTTCCCGCATCACCAGGTTGATCACGATCAGTTTTTCACCCTCAAGATACTTGCGGATATAGGAAATATTGTAGGTGCCGTCCTCGGGATCCAGCAGGTGTGCCCCGGCCATGTGACAGGTTCCGCGCTTGATCGCCATCAGCCCCCCCAGGCTGCCCACATGGCTGGATGAAATACTGATCTGTCCGGTCCCCTGCCGGGCCGGTGTTCGTCTCACCTGGTCCGCGAGAAGATCCAGGGTATTGTCGTGGGAACCGATAATCACCACCGTGTCCTCGATCACACTTTTGGGCCTGAGAAGGTGAGCTGTGGCGGATTCATCCGCATTGATGCCTTCGGAATGTCTCGGGATCCGGATGATACCGTCCGCCTCGGTCAGGGTTGTGATGCTGCCCGAACCCCTAGGCAGTCCGGAAGCGATCAGGCGACCGTCCACCGAACCGATTTTCACCCGTAAAAACTCTTCCTGACCCAGCTTGGAACTCATGTTCCGGGCAGGCGTCACTGAAACCACCGGTTCCGCTTGCACCGGTTTCTTCTGCATTCTGGCCAGCAGCGGACCGGCAAACTGCTCAAATGCCACAATGGCAGACACCGGATACCCTGGAATGCCGAATACCGGGATGTGACCTACTTTTCCGAACATGACCGGTTTCCCCGGCATCATGGTCACCCCATGCACAAACACCTCACCCAGATTTGAAATCACTGGTTTTGCAAAATCCATGGACCCGGCAGAAGAGCCCCCGATAATGCAGATCATGTCGTAGGGTGACTGATCATCCTCGCCGGAACCCGCGGCCTGGTCAACCGCAGACTGTATCCCTTCAAGGGTGTCTTCAAGCATGGGGTGAATGTCAAAATCCGCTCCAAAATCCTGGCACAGCCCCCCCAGCACCGTGGCGTTGGACTCAATGACATCGCCCGGTGTCATGGTGTCAGGCGTGATATCACGCCACTGCTTGAGTTCATTGCCGGTCGGTATGATCAGGACCCTTGGCCGCTGGTAGACCGCCACTTGGAAAATGCCGCCGGACAGCAACGCGCCCATGGCATAGGCATTGATCTCATGATCTCTCGGGAACAGCAGTTCGGTAGCCACGATATCCTCACCCATTTTGCGGACATACTGCCACGGGAATGCCGGTGCTTCGATCTGAACCTGCTGTTCATCGACAATATTGAGATGCTCGATCATGATCACGGCATTGCACCCCTCCGGCAGGACATGGCCCGTGTTGATCCAGAATGCATTTTCACCAGGCACCAGGATCTTCGGAGATTCCTCAGATGCCCCAAAGGACACGTGTGCATCCAGTGCAATACCGTCCATGGCTGCCGCGTGGAAATTGGGGGACGAGATGGCGGCAATGGCCGGGGCCGACAGGACCCGTCCTTTTGCATTCACCACATCCACCATTTCACTTGGCATGGTGCTGTGACGAAACCGTTCAAAGAGTATGGATCTGGCATCCTCAATACTCTTCATATCCAAATACACATTTCGCTTCTTATTCATTCTATTTCCAGTTTTACATTGGGTTTTGATGCCGATTGCGGCCATGGGGCAAGAGTTATATCAGGATCACATCCACCAGCGTTCCTTTTTCATACCCTTCGGTATTCTCCGGAATTTCAACCAGCCCGTCGGCCATCACCATGGTACGAATGAGTCCGGATTTTCCCAATACCGGTTCAGCTATATATCCTTTTGTGTCCTTTGTCAGACTGACACGGACGTAATCGGTCCTGCCCTGTGCAGAGGCAATGTTCCTGGACAAAACCGCCGGAATCCGGGTCTGCCGGTTCAGTTGCAGATCCCCTTTCAAGCGATTTAAAAATGGTGTCACCACGATTTGGAATACCACCATGGCGGATGTGACCTGACCGGGAAGGCCGAATACCGGTACCCTACCGGACCGGGCCAGAATGGTGGGTTTCCCCGGGCTCAATGAGATCCCGTGCACCAAAATGCGGGTGTCTGGAAGGGATTGAAGCACCTCCACCGTGTAATCCCGGCTCCCCACAGAACTGCCGCCGGAGATCAGAACCATATCGGTCTGTGTCAATGCCGTTTCGCACACCGCCCTGAGCTGGTCCGGATCATCGGGGACAATCCCGTAAGCGACGGCCCGTGCACCGGCCTGTTCAACAAAACCGGCCAAGGCATAGGAGTTGATATCTCGTATCTGTCCGGGATTGGGTTCGGCATGGACCGGCACGACTTCGTCACCCGTGGAAATGATCCCCACGCGGGGTGTTCTGTACAGTTCAAGCACCTCAAACCCAAGACCGGCAGCCAGGCCGGCTTCCTGGGGACGGATCAGGCTGCCTTGGGTCAGGATCCTGTCATGCCGTGCAAAATCCTCGGATACATCGATCACATGCTGAAGCGGCGCTACACTTTTAAAAATTTCAACCGACAGGTCGTCCACCAACTGGGTATGCTCGACCATGATCACACTGTCCGCACCCTTGGGCAGCATACCGCCGGTGGATATCCTGGCAGCCTTTCCCGGCATCAGTTCAAAATCGGGAATATCTCCCATGCCAATGGTCCCTGAAATCTCAAGCCATGCCGGACTGGACTCAGAAGCACCGAATGTTGAAGCGGCAGCGACTGCAAACCCATCCATGGTGGAACGCCTGAATCCCGGAAGATCTTTTTGAGCCACCAGGTCCTGGGCAAGAATCCTGCCCACCGATTCTGATACCGGAACCGATTCCGACCCAAGGCAATCAAAGCCCGGAACCTGTTCCATGACCTGTTCCAGGCTCTTTACCTTGAAGAAGGATTTCATTGAAGCGCCTCTTTGAGGCGGCTCATGGCCAGTTCAACATTTTCCAGGCTGTTGAATGCGGAGATGCGGATATACTGCTGGCCACACCTGCCAAACCCTGCGCCCGGCGTGCATACGACCTGGGCCTTGTTCAGCAGCAGATCAAAAAAGTCCCAGGAATCCCGGCCGTCACCATCCACCCAGACATAGGGGGAGTTCTTGCCGCCCACATATTCAAATCCCAAATCATCCATGGCCTGGCAGATCACGGCAGCATTGTTCAGGTAATAATCGATTCTCTGTTTGATCTGGGCCTGTCCCTGTTCCGTATATGCGGCAAAGGTGGCTTTCTGCACCGGGTATGATACACCATTAAATTTGGTGCCCTGGCGGCGGTGCCACATGTCATGCAAAGAGATGGCCTCTCCGGCTTGGGTGTATATCATGCACGCTTTGGGAACCACGGTAAAGCCGCACCGTGTCCCGGTGAAACCGGCGGTTTTGGAATAGCTTCTGAACTCAACCGCCACTTTTCTGGCACCTTCAATCTCATAAATGCTGCGCGGCAGATCGCTGTCCCTTATAAATGCCTCATAGGCGGCATCAAACAGAATCAGGGCTTTATTCTCGATGGCATAGTCCACCCACACCTTAAGATCCGCTTTTGTAGCGGTAGATCCGGTGGGATTGTTGGGGAAGCACAGATAGATCAGATCCACATCTCTATCCGGCAGCTTGGGAAGGAACCGGTTCTCCTTTACACAATCCAGGTAAACCACCCCTTTATACCGGCCGTCTTCATACGCTCCGGTTCTGCCGGCCATCACATTGGTATCCAGGTAGGCCGGATACACAGGGTCTGGGATTGCCACGACAACATCCTGTGCAAACAGTTCCTGGAAATTGCCGGTATCGCATTTGGCCCCATCACTGACAAAAATCTCATCTGCCGAAACATCAGCGCCCAAAGCTTGGTAATCCTGCTTGGCAATGACCTCCCGCAGGAATGCATACCCCTGCTCAGGGCCATATCCTTTGAATGTTTCTTCATGGGCCATCTCCTCCACACCGTCATGAAACCCCTTGATCAATTCAGGGGTCAACGGTTTGGTCACATCCCCGATACCCAGTCGGATCACCTGGGCATCAGGATGTTCTTTCTGAAAGGTATTCACCCGGTTGGCAATATCTGAAAACAGATAGGATGCTTTGAGTTTAAGGTAGTTTTCATTGGCTCTGATCATTATATTATATCCTTTCACATCTTAGGATTATTCGTTTCCATATGGGTCGCATACTCGACCACACCCTATTAAACAAAACCTGGGCTGATGTCAATCCGGCGGATTAACCAACGATACTTTTCATATACGGCGGCAGCAGATCGTATACATCCCTGGGATTTTTCACACTTCTTCTGTTGTCTACCCGGTGGACCTCCTGAGTATCCGGATCTCCCAGGTCCAGCGGATCCGGCTGGCTCATAAGGGTCTGCTCATTGGTGTCGGTGAACGGCAGAACAATGGGACCTGTAGACTCAAGTACATAGGCCATCTGACCGTTTCTCAGATAGATGATGCTTCCCGGCGGGTATATCCCGATACTCTTTACAAATGAGTGGAGAACATATTGAAGTATGGTATCTTTTTTGGCGTATTTCCGGAACAGTTCGGTGACCACATTGATCTGGTTAAACGCATCCTTGTAGCTTCGCTTTGATGTCATGGCATCATAGATATCGGCCAGTTTGCAGATCCGTGTATAGATCGGAACCTGTTTATATGACCTGTCCTGCGGGTAACAGCGTTCTTCTCCTTCAAAAAGGGGTGCATGATAGTACTTGATGATATTCTTAACAAAGGAGTTTTTCAG
>QZLA01000264.1 GCA_004796375.1 Desulfobacteraceae bacterium | reverse complement strand
CTGCCCGCGCCTGGGTAACCACCTCCTGTGCCTGGCGGACCCGTTCCATGGCAGAATCCATGGAGGGATGATTTTCAAGGGCAATTTTTTTGGCCCGGGCCAGGGTCAAAGAATCCGCAGGATCGACAGAAACTTCCGCTGGACCGACGGAAACTTCCGCTGGGCCGACGGAAACTTCCGCAGGACCCACGGAAATTTCCGCAGGACCGACGGAAACTGTTGATGACGTAAGGGGGGACGAAAAGTCAGGAAGGCAGTCCGTGTCCTGTCCGGCAAAGATACCGGCCCCCGGCCCGGGAAGAGCAATCAGAATGATTATAACTGATGCAATGGTGGCCAACTGGCGTGCCCACGCCGGCTCCAGGATATGCCGCCCAATGATTTTTCTACCGCAGATCCATGCCAAGCCGCAGCGAAAGTCATTTACAATGGTATAGATGCAGGGCAGCATCACCAGGGTCAGCACCGTGGCAAAGGCCACACCAAATGCCAGGGATATCCCCATGGGTATCAGCTGACGGGCATGCTGACTGGTTTCCAGGAGCAGCGGCAGCAACCCGCCGATGGTGGAGATGGATGTCAGCATCACGGCACGGAACCGTCTCACCCCGCCCTGGAACAGGGCATCAAAAAAGTGCATCCCCTCTTCCAGGTTCATGTTGATCCGTTCAATCAGGACAATGGCATCATTGACCACCACCCCGGTCAGGGCCACCATGCCGAAAACAGAGAGCAAAGAGAGCATATGCCCCATGATGAAGTGCCCGATCACCGCGCCCACCAGACCGAAAGGAATGGTGAACAGGATCAGGAGCGGCTGGACATAGGACCGGAACATGGTGGCAATGATGGCAAACATGCCCATGATGGAGATGGGGATCCAGACATAGAGGCTGGAAAATGATTCGGCAGACCTTTTGGCGTCACCCTCCAGAATGATCCGGATATCAGGGTAGTCCCGCTTCAGTTCTTTAAAAAGTCCCTGCTCCAGCTCGGCAATCACTTCGCCGGCCACAATCTGGGACAGGTTCACCTTGGCAGACACCTTGACCTGCCTGAGGCCATCCTTCCGGGTGATGGTGGAGTACCCGGGGCCGTAGGTGATATCCGCAACAGCCGACAACGGCACCCAGGTGTTCTCCTTGGCTTTAACCCGGTAATCAGTAAGACTTTCCATGGTTTGCCGCTCATCAGAGGTCAGGCGAACCCTGACTTCGACCTCGTCATTGCCCCGTTGAATCGTCACCGCTTCGGCCCCGTAATAGGCACCGAATATCTGGCGGCTCAGGTCGGACATATCCAGACCCAGATATTGCGCTTCCTTTTTCAGCCGAAGTTTCAGCTCATTTTTGCCCGGTGCATTGTCTGAGAATACCTGGGATACCCCTTTGATGGTATTCAGCCGTGCCATGATCCGGTCAGCAGCGGCATTAATATCGCTAAGCTGCTCACCCTGGAGCGCAATCTCTATGGGTGCGCCGGGCGGACCGCTTCTGGAGGCTGAAAAATCAAGAGACTGAACCCCACTGATGTGGCCTGTGGCCTCCTCCCAGGCATGGATAAAATCATCGGAATGGATACCGCTGATCTCAGCGTCCAAAAGGCTGACCCGGACCCCGCCAACGTTCGGGGAAGCCGATTTGATGCCCCCCATTTTTTCACCGGCCCCCTGCCCGACCGTGGTCAGGATGTTGGTCACCAGGGATTGGCCGGTGCCTGATAATTCGCCTGTTTCCAGTAAGGCCCCGGCTCTTAGGGCAGCATCCTCCAGTCTCTCTACAGCGGCCTGGGTCGTTGCAAACGGGGTACCTTCGGGAAATTCAACCGTGGCCACAACAATACCCGAGGCCTGTCTGGGAAACACATTGAACTTGATCGTACCGCCCAAAACCAGGCCCGCGCACAGGAAAAGCACCGCACAGCACAGGCAGACGAACAGGTACCGGTGTCTGACACATAGCGTTAACACGGGCAGGTACACCTTTTGGGCCGCCCACTCCATGCTGTTGACCGTAAACCGGTGAAACCGTTCGATCCAGGCAATCACCCGGAATCTTGAGACAGGGGTTTCGCCCGCTGCCGCAATATCATTCAGGTGGGCCGGCAGCATGACCATGCATTCGATCAATGACACACTAAGGCATGCGATCACCGCCGTGGGCAGGGCCACAATGAATTTCCCCATCACCCCTTTGATATGATACAACGGGAAAAAAGCCACAATCGTCGTCAATATGGCCGCCAACACCGGCATGCCCACTTCACTCACCCCTTTGACCACCGCATCCAGGGCAGAGGCCCCGTTTTTTCGGTGAAAAAAGATCGATTCACCCACAACAATGGCGTCATCCGCCACGATACCGAGCACCATGATCAGCCCGAACAGGGTGATTTTATTCAATGTGATTCCGGCAAAATGAACAATGGCCAGTCCGCCCAGCAGGGAGATGGGGATCCCCATGCCGGCCCAGAATGATATTTTGGTATCCATGAACAGCCACAGCAGGATAAACACCAGCACCAATCCCATGACTGCATTGGACAGCAGGGTATCCAGATTGGAGCGGGTACTCTCGGTGTTATCCGAAAGAACGATGATATCCGAGTCTTCCGGGAGTGTTGCTTTGACCTTCTCCTGGTAGCCCCGGACCGTGTCTGCAATGGTAATGGTATCTTCGTCCGCCGCCAGGACATTGAGAAGGACTGCGGGCTGTCCGTTGGCCTTAATGGCCAGGTGATTCTCCGTAAATTCGTCCCTGATCTGCGCAATATCATCAAGATAAAGGGTCTGACCGTCCGCCCCACCGATGATCTTAATCCGGCCCAGCTCACTGCCGGTGTATTTTCTTCCCAGGGTGCGCAGACGAATCTCCTGCCCGCTGGTTTTCAATGTCCCCCCGGATTGATTCAGGCTGTTATCGGCGATGATCTGGGCCACCTCATTGATGGAGAGATCATATTTCATCAGGTCTGCCTGGGTGATCTCCACGGAAATTTCATATGAACGCGTTCCTGACAGGTTCACCTGGCTGACACCGGGCAGGCGATGGATCTCCTTTTTCACCGTATCTGCCCACTCTTTGAGCCGTGCCTCCGGCATCTCGCTGAGCAGGGCCAGGCTGATCACTGCTTTCTGAATCTGGGGCCTGAAGATGGATGGGTTTTCCGAATCATCGGGAAAGGTTGTGATGCTGTCTATTTCGTTCCTGACCCGGTCCAGGAGTTGATCCGCATCATAGCCGTCAACCACATCAATCACGGTGCTGGAGATACCTTCCGCAGAGGTGGAGGTATACTCGTCGACCCCCTCAAGCCCGTCAATGGCCTCCTCCACTTTTCTTGAGATGCCCTCTTCAACCTCTTCAGGATCAGCCCCGGGATACGATACCGTAATGACGATGGTATCCAGCTGCAGGTCCGGCATATCTTCCCTGACCATGAGAAACGCAGACAGGATACCGGCGGTCATTACGGTAATCATGACCAGGTTGGCAAATACCCGATTCCTGGCAAAGGCACGGATGATCGTGTTCATGACTGCCCCCCTGTTTTCGCTGCAACTTCCGCTGTACCCGGGGTGTCTATTGCACCCGGCACCCTGCTGGAAACGATCTCAACGTTGGTATTTTCAATGGGATTGGACAACTTGGTGGTGATCAGGTGATCATCAGAATGAAATGCCCCGGAAAGATAGACCTGACCGCCGGTCTCCTTGATTTTCTCTGTGGCCACGGTTTTAAGCTTCCCGTCCCGGACAATGTAAACGGTCCGGTCCGGATTCAGGACCGAGACCGGTGCCTTGACTGTGCTCTTTTGGATGTTTCCGATCAGGTTCACCCGGCAGAACATGCCGTCCAGGATCGGTATGGAAGATCTCTTCGTGCTGGACACCTTCCCGGGCACCCTGACAGCCAGGTAAAGGGTCCGTGTATCCGGATCATATCTGACCGCCCGGTGAACCATGCCCTCAGATCCTGACACAGCCAACCCGGTCACGGGTTCCACCGCGCATGAAATCCCTTTAAGCCCGGAACCGTCTGACGAATACAGGTTCTGCCGGCCAAGCCCCAGGACATTAAAGGCATCCTTGTCGCTCAAGGGAACCAGAACCTCCAGCAAAGCGTCATCAGCCAGGGTCATAAGTGTCGTGCCGGTAGCTACCCAGACACCGGTTTCAAAATCCAGCGCCTTGACCCGACCGGCAAACGGGGCCTTGACCGTGCACCGTTCAAGGTTCAGCCGGGCCGTTTCAAAGTCGGCCTCGGCGTCTTCAAGCTGGCCGCGGGCTTCCAGGATCTGCAGGGGATAAAGATCAATGGCCTTCTCCAATGTCCTTTGCGAGTCTGAAAGGGAAAGCCAGTTCTGTTCAGCGGTTTCGACCGACGCCAGGGTCCCCACCCGGCTTTTTTCATACAGAAGTTTTAGCCTTAAATGATTGGACCGGGCAAGCTCGGCATTTTTTTTTACAGACGCCAGCCGTTCCCTGTCCTTTTTATAGGACATCTCAAGCTGGTTGATCTGATTCTTTTTAAGATCAATCTGGATCCTGGCCCGCTCCCTGGTGATCCTGTAATCCGTCGGGTCGATCCTGAACAGAAGATCGCCCTTTTGGACGATTTCCCCCTGCTTGAGTGCCGTTTTCTCGATAATCCGCCCTCCCACCTCAGTGCAGATCTCCACCGTTTCAACCGGCCTGGCCTCGCCATACCCGGTCACAGACAGCGCCACCGGCTCCCGGACCACGGGGATCGCCTCAACAGACAACATCCGTTTTTTGGCTTTGTTGACCGCCGGTGGTTTTTTGGTTTTGGCCATGCGGTTCATGGCACCGACAGAACCAATGATGATAAGGACGCAGAGCAATGCTGACACAACGATCCTGACCCCTTGTTGCCCCTTTTTGCTGGTTTGATTCATTTTTACGGTCTCCGTTTATTTTGTTTTAACGGAGTATACCGCCCCACCCATGAATCAAACGTCTATGAGATGTGAATAATTTGTGAAAAATGAATTCTTCTTGCTATAAACCGGTCAACAGGATATGGCTGTAGGAACTTCTCTGGTGGTATTATCAGAGGTGATATTCAATTCAAGGACATAAGGAGAGTCTAATGGCCGATAACGGCGCACAGCCCAGCGGTTTAAATTTCACTGTGGATAAAGAAAATCTGTACCGTGAAGAGTCAGTCACCGATCTTAAATTTGCCAATATCCAGAAACTCATTCCCATCAATCTGGATGGCACGACCGATAACACGCGGGAAACTGTTTACATCGGAAGGACCCAGTTGAATACACCGCAGGGCCCGGTACCTATACAGGCCGTCATTGAAGCCGCTTCTCTTGAGGATGCGATGGATGCATTTCCAGCAGCCATGGAAGCTGAAACCCAGAAGGTGGTTGAGGCATTTCAAAAAATGCAGGCAGAGCAGAAGAAAAAGCAGGATTCAAGAATTATTGTGCCCGGAATGCAATAACGGGTTTAAAAAGGAAAGAAAAAAAGAAAAGCCCCTGGACCATAGCGTGTGTCCAGGGGCTCCTTTATCAAGTAATCAACTGACTATATTAAAAAAACAGTTTACTCGACTAAATAGTGGTTACGTTTTTTGCAGACGGACCCTTCTGGCCGTCCTCGATATCAAAGGTAACCCGATCCCCTTCATTCAGGGATTTGAATCCGGTGGAATTTATTCCTGAATGATGCACAAATACATCTTTTCCACCATCTTCCTGTTCAATAAATCCAAAACCTTTTGAGTCGTTAAACCATTTTACGATACCATTTGCCATGTCGGCATTCTCCTGTAATAAAAAATAATTAGTTCGCTTCGTACTTTGGGGGGTAGATCACAATGAATATGCTGGGATATACACCTTAAGAGGAAACTTGTGTATTTCTACACAACATCGCCTATCATACAGACTTTTCAATATAAGTCAAGTTAATTTTTCCTGCGATTTCAAAATGTTCGTGCTAACGCCATAATAAAAACAGGTAAAGGCATATCTTTCGACCATGGAACGCATATTTAACAAACTCCCAGGGTTGCTTACGATTCAGATGAACGGCGCGTTTAATACCCACAGGATTATAGTTTAAAGCTATTACTAATTAACCATAAAGCCCATATTGAAATAAATGATGGTGCGCTTAACATGTCGCTATAGTGTTAAAATCCAATGACACACCATTGAAACAACATATATTCTGATGGAGGCAATCATGAAAAAATTAATACATACATTCACAGCAGTGACCGCGGCGATCATCTTATTGTGGGGCTCTGCTCCTGCAGCGGCATATCATCATCAAGCTCCTGAAAAAGACATCGTGGACACGGCAATATCTGCCGGTGCTTTTAACATCCTGGTTGCTGCGGTTCAGGCTGCCGGCCTGGAGGACACCCTGAGAAGTGACGGGCCGTTTACGGTATTTGCACCGACAGATGAGGCATTTGAGGACCTTTTGGAAGCACTGGGCATCTCCGGGGAGGATCTATTGAGCAGTCCCCAATTGGCAACGGTCCTGCTTTACCATGTTCTGCCAGGCAGCGTTCGCGCATCTGATCTTCGTTTCTACCGCTACCCTGAAACCGTTTCAGGGAACCGATACAAGGTCGAGATCAAGTGGAACTGGCAGTCAAGGAGCCGGGATATCATGATTGATGATGCCATGATCGTAACCAAGAACATCTATGCGACCAATGGCATTATTCATGTCATCGACAAGGTGCTGACTCCGCCTCAAAACCTGGTTGAGACGGCAAAGCAAGCCGGACAATTTTCAACACTGCTGGCAGCAGTTGATGCAGCCGGCCTTACAGACACCCTTAACGGACCGGGACCTTTTACGCTGTTCGCGCCAACAGACGAGGCTTTTGAGGATCTGCTCTACCAATTGAATATCAGTGCGGCAGAGCTTCTGGCTGACCCGAATCTGCCTGAAATCCTGCTTTACCATGTCGTATCTGGAGACCTGACTGCAGTGGATGCCCTGCGTACCCGCAGGATCGAAACCATTGCCGGCGACAAGGTCAAGGTCAGGCTCAGATGGTCAAGAGAATACCGCCGGGTCATCCCCATGGTAAACGATGCCCGCATTGT
Source organism: Desulfobacteraceae bacterium (assembly GCA_004796375.1). Classification (GTDB taxonomy): domain Bacteria; phylum Desulfobacterota; class Desulfobacteria; order Desulfobacterales; family Desulfobacteraceae; genus MADRE2. The sequence continues at coordinate 5,772 of QZLA01000264.1, read as the reverse complement.
TGATACGGATATCTTTACATCCAACGGTACCATCCATGTGATCGACAGGGTATTGCTCCCCTGATCTACCCCCTGGTATTAGATCAATCCACATTTTCTGTACTCACCCCTCCCGGATGATGGACCGGCCACTCGATCCATCGTCCGGATAGGGGCTGACCGGCTTTTCAAGATAAGTTGAAGCATTTATTTTTCTTGCAATTTCAAGGCGTTCGTGTATGATAGCAGACCATACGCCAGTAAAGGCACATTTCCTGTCAGAATCTTTTCATCTTTTCTTTCAGGCAGTCCTCGCTGACTGCGTTGTCTGACAAACATCGTACGTTACCGTTGAAGTTTTTACTGATACTTGATCGTGAAAACGTTGTGAAGATCTTGTTGGACACGTCTTTTGATGTCTTCTCCGGGTTGTTGATACGCATTGTATCACAACTTGCCTTTTTTCACTGATTTCAAATAACCCGCGGGTGATATGTCTGCCGTCGGTTTGGTTCGGCGAACAGATGATCATCCAACATTTAGGAGCTTTAATGCATTTCAGTCAGTTTAATTTGCACCCTGACATTCACCTGGGTATTGGTGATGCAGGTTACATTCACCCAACCCCGATTCAAAAACAAACCATTCCCCTCATTCTTGAAAATAAAGATGTCCTTGGGTTGGCCCAAACCGGTACCGGGAAAACCGCAGCCTTTGTACTGCCCATTCTTCAGCGTCTTATCAGCCGCTCTTCCCGACGCGCAGCACCCCGTCCAAGGGCCTTAATTGTGGCCCCGACCAGAGAACTTGCCGAACAAATTTTTGTAAATATCCAGATTATGGCAAACCATACGCCCATTAAAAGTGTGGCCGTCTACGGCGGGGTTGGAAAATCCCCCCAGGTTAAAACCCTTCGGCAGGGCGTGGATATCATCGTGGCATGCCCGGGAAGGCTGCTGGACCTTATAAATGAAAAGGCCTTAACCCTTGAGGGTATTGAGGTCATGGTCCTGGACGAAGCCGACCTCATGCTTGACATGGGGTTTTTGCCGGACATCAAAAGAATTCTCGCACAAACGCCTGATACCAGACAGTCCCTGGTGTTCTCCGCCACAATGCCCAAGGAGATACAGCATCTGGCACAACATATTCTGAACAACCCGGTGAGTGTCCGCATCAATCCAAAATCGGCTCCCCCGCGCATCGCCCATGCCCGGTTCAATGTTCAAAAGAATAAACGGACGGCCCTGCTCAAAAAGCTGTTTGACCAAAGCGGCATGTCCAGCACCCTTGTGTTTACCCGAACCAAGCATAAGGCAAGAAGTCTTGCCGCCCAACTTAAAAAGGCAGGATTGAGCGCAGCCTCCCTGCAGGGGAATCTGTCCCAGAATCAACGGCGAAAAGCCATGAACGGATTCCGAAAGGGCTCCTTCAATATTTTGGTGGCAACGGATATTGCCGCCAGGGGAATCGACGTATCCGGGGTATCCCATGTGATCAATTACGATCTGCCCGACACGGTTGAAACTTATATTCATCGAACCGGCAGGACCGGCAGGGCTGATCAGTCCGGCCAGGCATACACGTTTGCATCTGCAGAAGACGGCAAAATGATCGCCTTGATTGAAAGAACCCTGGGTAAAAAGATGTTGGATAAATCTTTATCCCGGTCTTAGACGCCCCGCCGATAAGGAGGTCGTAATAAAGGAGAACCATGGCAGCCCGAAATCAGTATACCTATGAAAAACGGCAGAAGGAACTGGCCAAGAAAAAGAAAAAGGAAGAAAAATTACAACGAAAAATGGAGAAGAAGAACCAGGTAGAAGAAGACCCGGACCCAGAAACTAACCAAGACCCATCCAAGGAGGCGTGATTGAATATTTATGTCGGTAACCTGACGGAGCAGGTGAATGAAGGTCAAATCAGGCAGATGTTCGAAGCATTTGGAGAGGTTGAAAGTGTCAAAATTATAAAGGACAGGTTCAGCGGCCGCTCAAAGGGGTTTGGTTTTGTTGAGATGCCGAGCAACTCTGAAGCAGATAAAGCCATCAAAGCTTTAAACGGCCGTTTGGTAAACAGAAAGCCTATCAAGGTGAACCCTGCCGATTCCGGTGCGAAAAAAAAGAAGAAGCCTTTGAGAAAAAGAAGATATTAGGCCTTAACACCCGTTTTACCCTGAATAAATGAATGGAGAAACATGGATTTACCGACACAAGCAAGTGCGGGAAATGATTTTGAACACATTCTTTTAAAGACCACCCAGGAAAGGCTGCACCAAAAAAAATCAGACGGGCTTAGCTTTGCGGATGCCATTCTTCCGGTTTTTCAGGAAGTGCTTGAATTTTCAGATCGCATCATCCAGGGCTTGGAGGAAAGTGGACAAACTCCAAAAGTGGCCTGTAAAACGGGCTGCAGCTATTGCTGCCACTCCCAGGTCAATATTATTCCCATCGAAGCCCTACTCATTTCATCATTCATCCATACAGATTTCACCGGCCCTCAAATCTGCACCCTGAGGGCCGGAATTTCACGGACCAGAGCCCTGACTGCCGGAAAATCAATTGAACAGGTCTATGCCATGAAAAGCGAGTTGCCGTGCCTGTTTCTCAGCAACAAAAGATGCAGTATTTACAAAATGCGCCCCAGCATCTGCCGGTCCTGGAATTCATTGGATTCATATTCATGCAGGACTGCTTACGATTCGGTTGATCCCAAATCGTCAGTGAGTGCATCTCCAGCCAGGAACTTGGTCTTTGGTACGACAAGAGCATTGTTTGCACAAATCTCCGATGCCTGCACACTACAATCAGACACCTTGTTGCTCCATAATGCCATGTCAGATTGTTTTGACAGCACTGACCCGCTCGACAGGTGGGCCGGCGGTCATGATGTATTCAGGTATGAATCACAGGGGACTGAATGACGTTGATCCCTATCTGGAGATTCCCATAAAAGGGGCAACCCCGGTAATGACCGGTTGGAAAAACCTGCTCAAAACATGTGTACGTCCCAGGAAAGTCACGACAATGATTCCCAGTAAAAATCCTGCAATGGCAAATCCAAGTGTGGCTGCTGATTCAGACATATCAAATGCACCTGAGATCAATAATCCTGAAAACGCGCCCAGCAGTAACGCCAACATGGGTACCAGGTAAAACAGGCCGGCTGCCATGAACAGTTTCTTCGTTGACAGGTATATCTTTACCCGGTCACCCTTGACAGCACCGATCGGGTTGGCGACCCGGCCCACAATTCTGGGACTGAACATACAGCCGTAACAAACCATTTTCTGATTTTCACACTCTCCGCACACGGTTTTGCGTTCCGTCTCCACCTGGGCATACCCGTCGGTTTCAATTTCTTTGATGACGCCGATTCGATAGCTCATGGGATGACCTCCCTTTCATGACAGGTATACGGGATATACACTCAAATTAAGCATCATTCCCAAACGTGTAAACCAAAAAAGAGCGGGTAAATCATCTTTGAAACCAGGGTCTTTTACTGATAAAAATCATGCTTACGTTTAGGGTTGATGATTAAGATCCAGGCGACACCATCTGTTCATATCAAGAATAAAGGATCATGTTATGAAAAATAGAATGTTACGTGACGTTAAATATATTGCATTAATGATGTTAGCCGCTTCCTTTGGTCATGGTCTGCCGGCCATGGGACAGCAAGCCGTTGAGAGCGGAAACACAGACATCCCCCTGCTGGACCAGAACCTTCCCCGGGTCTTTGAAACCGCCTCATTCGGGCTGGGATGATTCTGGGGAATTGAATCCCGGTTCGGGATCGTAGAGGGTGTCATCCGTACCCGCGTCGGCTATGCCGGTGGTCTTAAAGACGCTCCCACATATCGAAGCATGGGGGACCATACCGAAACGGTTCAGGTGGACTTTGACCCCGCACGGATCACCTACAGTCAGCTCCTGGATATTTTCTGGGAAGAACACACTCCCACCCGTCAATCGTTTTCACAGCAGTACATGAACGCGGTCTTCTTCCACAACGATGAACAGCAAAAATTGGCGATGGCCTCAAAAAGCGCCATGGAGAAAAAATTGGGGAAAACGATAAAATCTGCTGTCAAGGCGTTGAACGCGTTTACCATGGCAGAAGATTATCACCAGAAATATCTGTTAAAAGGCCATCCCCTGATTCATGACATCAAACGGGTCTATCCAAACCATGACGACCTTGTGAATTCAAGGGCTGCTGCCCGTCTTAACGGATATGCAGGAAGATACGGCTCAAGCGAGCAGATCAACAGGGATATGGACAATCTTGGATTAAGTGAGCATGGAAAAGAACTGTTGTCCCGGCTGCAATGATGCACTGACAAAAACCCCGTGGCAATCGCGCGAAGATTGGAACCAGGTCCTGATGTCATTCAGGGTGGTTGAAAGCAAAGAAAATGTATCTCATTTAAAGGATACAGCTGCCCGGATCGGGAAATGCTTTGCAGGTCTGGCAACCGCCATGGATGAACTGTGTTCACATACCTGCCCGGACTGTAAAGAAATCTGCTGCACCCGGGCAAATATCTGGTTTGATTTCAAGGATCTTTTATATAGCTATTTCGGGACAGGCCGTTTTCCGGAATCGCAAATCAGAAAAACATACCGGGAAATGACGGCATATGCCTGCAGCTGTCTGGCTCCAAACGGCTGCACACTTCCAAGAACAGAGCGTCCCTTTGTCTGCACCTGGTATATCTGCCCGGATCAAAAAGCGTTTCTCACCCACCACTTCCCGAATCGCTTGGCTGATCTTGATCGGGCCTTAATCAACATCAAGGCCCTAAGGGATCAACTTGAGCACCAGTTTATCCGTTTATGTCTGGAATCCTGAATATGAACCCTTATTTGAATTTACTGTATTTACCGGCTACCAGATCCTGATACAGTTTTCTGCGCACCCCTTCCTGTTCGAGTTGGGCAAGGCCCTGGTTGAACACCGCAACCAATCGATCACCTTGTTGATGGTCTTTTGAAAAAAGTAAAGATGCCGGTGTTTCAAACATCGGTTTTGGATCATAGGAAAACAAAGTGCTCTGATCCGGCCCGAACTGATAGTAAAGGATATCAAGGCCGGTTAATAGTTCCAGGGGAAAAATATCAAGGCGCCGATTCAGGATCATGGAGAACACCTGACCCGCCTTTCCCACATCATGCACCACCAGCCCGTGCTGTTTGAGAATTTGCGTGGAGGTTTCACCGATCATGGTGCCGATCCGGTAGCCCTTCAAATCGCCCAAGGTTTGCCATGGCTGCATGGGATTCTCTTTCAAATGAAAGAAAACCACCTTGGCATACATGACCGGCTCGCTTTTGAAAAAATAGGCCGCGTGTTTTTTCCGGGTCTCCGGGCTGTCTGCCCAGAATGAGGTGGCATGGTGCCTGCCCTGCCTGGCCATGTTGTAGGCGCGTTCCCATGGATAATAGTGAAAGCTGACGGTATAGCCTTTCCGCCCAAACGCCTCCACAATAATATGGTTGACATATCCGCCATGGGGAACATCTTCTGACACCCATGGCGGGTAAACACCGGTGGCAATCTCAACATGTCTCTCCCGGCAATAGCCGGTAAAGCAGCTTCCAAGTACAACCCAAAAAAGAATAATGAACCCGGTGATTCGCATACTATCCTATGATCATTTGACCGATGTTTCCCATGTCGCCTATGCCGTTTGAACCGCCTTCGAACCGGCCTTGAAATCAACATGAGCAATAACCCATACCGTTTCCCATATTAGCTCGGAACCCGTTTTAAAACCAGAAGAAATTT
>QZLA01000136.1 GCA_004796375.1 Desulfobacteraceae bacterium | reverse complement strand
GATCTGAGCAGCTGGTAGACAACCCCTACAAAACCTGGAAAGATGTAAATTCCTCTCTTCCTGATGTGAAAATCGAGGTTCTTGGTCCTCCCCCGACTTCCGGTACCAGAGATGCATTTGTTGAGCTGGCCATGGAAGGCGGCGCTAAAAAATTCGGCTGGATCAAAGCCATGAAGAAAAAAGACAAAAAGGCGTATAAAGCGGTTTGTCACACTGTTCGTGAAGACGGTGCTTACATTGAAGCCGGTGAAAACGACAACCTGATTGTACAGAAACTTGAAGCCAACCCCAATGCACTGGGTATTTTCGGTTTCTCCTTCCTGGACCAGAACACGGATAAGATCCAGGGTTCCTTTATTGATGGCGTACAGCCGACGTTTGACGGTATTGCCGACGGGTCTTACCCGGTATCCCGTCCCCTGTTCTTCTATGTAAAAAAAGAACATGTTGACAAGATTCCCGGTATCCGTGAATATCTTGCCGAGTTCACCAGTGACAAAGCCTGGGGTGATGAAGGCTACCTGACTGACAAAGGTCTGATCCCCATGCCCAAGGAAGAAAGAGCAAAATTTGCCAAAGCAGTTGCTGATCTCGTACCGATGACTGCTTCTGATTTCTAAATCAGTTGAGTAATGCTGCCGGGCAGGTTTTTCCTGCCCGGCTTGAAATTTTGCCATATACTATCAACTCAAGTGAAGAGTTTATAACCATGAGCAATCAATCTGCAGAAGCCGAAAAAATTTTGCCCCAGGATTCAAATATGAAAGAGTTTACGCCTGAAACAGAACCCGAAAACAGTTCAGGCCACCCGCATACCGATAAAACCGATGCCGGGCTTGTCCCCAAGGATGACCGGAGAACCGTGGGGGAAAAAACCGTAGAAAACCCCAGGATGCGTTGCGAACATGTCAACGTGTACTACAATCACGGGGAGAAAAAGGCGATCAATGATGTCAGCCTGGATATTGGCCGGAATGAGGTGATTGCCATGATCGGGCCGTCCGGGTGCGGGAAATCCACCTTCCTGAGAGCCCTGAACCGAATGAACGACACCATTGAGGGGTGCCGGGTTGAAGGCCGCATTTCCCTTGACGATAAAAACATCTATGACAAGGATGTGGATGTGGTGCCGTTGAGGGCACAGGTCGGCATGGTGTTCCAGAAACCCAATCCGTTCCCCAAGTCCATTTACGATAATGTGGCCTATGGTGCCAAAATTCACGGACTGGTTCAGAACAGTAGTGAAACCGATGAACTGGTTGAGATGTCACTGAAACGTGCAGGCCTGTGGGAAGAGGTGAAAGACCGCCTGGACCAGCCCGGAACCGGACTGTCAGGCGGGCAGCAGCAACGCCTGTGCATTGCCCGAACCATTGCTGTCAGCCCCGAGGTGATCCTCATGGATGAGCCCTGTTCCGCCCTTGACCCGATTGCCACGGCAATCATCGAAGACCTTATCGATGAACTCAAGCAGGAATATTCCATTGCCATTGTGACCCACTCCATGCAGCAGGCATCACGAATTTCTCAGAGAACCGCCTATTTTCACATGGGTGATCTGATTGAGATCGGACCCACGGACCAGATATTTTTAAACCCCTTACACCAGTTGACCCAGGATTACATTACCGGGCGATTCGGATAATTTGAGGATGGATATGCAGAATCATATTGTTAAATCATTTGATGAAGAGATCGAACATCTCAAAAGCGAAATCATCACCATGGCAAAGGCGTGTTCCAGCCAGCTGGAAAAGTCGGTCATTGCGCTTCACCGCATGGACAAGGATCTGGCTGCCAAGGTGGTCAAGGATGATCGCAAAATAAATGATTTTCAGCGAGAGATTGAAGATAATGCTGTCCGCTATCTGGCCAAACGCCAACCCATGGCCATTGATCTGCGTTATCTGCTGTCAGCCATGAAAATTTCATATGAACTGGAGCGTGTGGGGGATAATGCGGAAAATATTGCTGCGGCGGTCCGGTCCATGGCGGAAACGATCTCCAGCGAGGCAATCGACAGTATTGTCGACATGGCCGGCATCTGCAAGATCATGCTGCATGATCTGATCGACGCATTTTCAGAACTGGATACCGACAAGTCAATTGCGGTTTGGAAAAGGGACACTGACATCAACGCCCGTTTTCTTCAGGTCAAGTCCCTGGTGGTACAGGAAGCCCAGGCGAATGGCGGCTGCTTCCTCCATGATGGGTATCAGCTGATCCATATGGCCCGGTGCTGTGAAAGGGTTGGTGATCACTTGAAAAATATTGCCGAAGATATCCACTACATTGCCACCGGCGATCCGGATATCCGGCAGGCCATGAACAGCTAAATTCCATCGGGTCATTTTCTTGATTGTTCTGTGATCGATCTTATGTTAGGTTGAATTCTTAAACCAAATAAAAATGAACAGTCAGGAAAAGGAACTATGTGCTTAGCCGTACCCTCAAAAATTGTTGAAATCAATGGAAACGTCGCAAAGGTGGATGTTGACGGCGTTTCCCGTGAAGCCAGTATCATGCTTCTGGATGACGTGAAAATCGGTGATTATGTGATCGTTCATGCCGGTTTTGCCATCAACAAAGTGGATGAAACCGCTGCTTTGCAGACATTAGAGGATATGCGCGCCATTCTTGCGGCAGACAACAGGGCCGCCGATTCCAATCAAAATCAGCCATAATATATGAAGCCGTCCATTGTTGCCAAGCGGCTGGAGATCAAGGGGGTGGTCCAAGGTGTTGGATTCCGCCCTTTTTTGTTTACCCTGGCCAGAAAGTATAGTTTTACCGGCGAGGTGTCCAATACCTCTGATGGTGTACTCCTGGAGATTGAAGGGTCGGATACCAACATCGACCGGCTGTGTCACGATATTCGGGAAAACAGCCCGCTGCTGGCATCGGTCACGCACATCGACGCACAGGACATCCCGTTCAAGGGGTTGACCTCTTTTAAAATTGTCAAAAGCAAGGCCTTGGACAGTAAGGCAACCCTGATCTCACCGGATGTGACGGTCTGCAAGGACTGCGTGTCCGAGTTGATGGATCCGGCCAACCGCCGTTACCAGTATCCCTTTATCAACTGCACCAATTGCGGTCCGCGCTACACCATTATCCAGGATGTTCCTTACGATCGCCCCAAGACCTCCATGAAACAGTTCAAGATGTGTGACCGCTGTCAGGCGGAATATGATAATCCCCTGGACCGCCGCTTCCATGCACAACCCAATGCCTGTCACGTCTGCGGACCCCATGTGTGGCTCTGTGATCATACCGGAAAGGTTCTGGACAGCGAGGGGGATCCGGTTTTTGCCGCAGCCCGGTTTATTGAGGAGGGGAAAATCGTTGCTGTCAAAGGGCTAGGCGGTTTTCACCTGGCAGTGGATGCCCAAAATCATGATGCCGTTGTCCGTCTCAGAAAGAGAAAAGTTCGCCCCCACAAGCCCCTGGCCTTGATGGCCGCTTCTGTTGACCGATTAATCCCCCATGTTTTGATAAATGATCAGGAGGAGAGGCTTCTAACATCCTATCACCGGCCCATCATGCTGTTGACCAAGAAAGAGCCTGACAATGGCGTGCTTTCTCCGGCGATTTCAGAACTGAATCCTTACCTGGGGGTGATGCTCCCATATACACCGTTACACTACCTGCTGCTGGACAAGGGACCCGACCTTCTGGTGATGACCAGCGGTAACCGCAGTGGTGAACCCTTGTCCATAGACAATTCAGATGCCATGGACGCGTTCTCCCATATTGCGGATTATTTTTTGCTGCATGACCGGGATATCTATTTCAGGGCAGATGATTCCATTATGCACGTCCAGGAGGGGAAGGGGCGCTTTATACGGCGTTCCCGGGGATTTGCACCGCTTCCGGTGATACTCGACCGCAACTTGCCGCCCATCCTTGCCTGCGGTGGCGGGTTGAAAAGCACCATATGCCTGACAAAAGAGAATCAGGCATTCTTGAGCCAGCATATCGGGGATCTTGAAAATGAAAAGGTGTTCACCTTTTTTGATGAGACCATCCGGCATATGAAGAAGATTCTGGATATTGATCCTTCCATCGTTGCCCATGATCTTCATCCCGGATACATGAGCACCACCTATGCCCGGGATGAAATCGATAAGGCCGAGCAGAGCGGTAGACCGCTTAAACACCTGGCCGTCCAGCATCACCATGCCCATGCGGCAGCCTGCATGGCTGAGAATAATCTGGATGGGCCGGTGATTGCGCTGGTGCTGGATGGCACAGGGTACGGAACAGATGGCCATATCTGGGGCAGCGAAGTACTGACCTGCACCTATGAGTCATTTGAACGCCATGCGCATCTACAATATGTCCCCATGCCGGGTGGTGATGCCGCAGTGCATGAACCATGGCGGATGGCACTGGCATGCCTGTTTGATCGGTTCGGCACAGAGGCAGCAACGCTTGATATCGAGTTTGTCCGACAGATGGATCCGTCAAAAATCGATTTTATTCTCCAAATGGTAGAGAAGAGGGTCAATACGCCATTAACATCCGGCTGCGGCCGCATGTTCGATGCCGTCTCCGCCCTGATCGGTATCTGCCAGTCCATCTCCTATGAAAGTCAGGCAGCCATGGAACTGGAGGCCGTTGCCCAGGGGCAATGCGCGGACCAAGGGTACACTTACCATATTGTGCCGGATGACTCCGAGAAAAACAACCCATGGATCATTGATCTGTCCCCCTGTTTTGAGGGTATTGTCCGGGATGAAGGCAGGGACGTATCCCGGACCCTGATCAGCCAGAAATTCCATAAAACCCTGATTGATGCATTCCTGGATGGGACACTCAGGGTCAGTGAGAAAAGCGGCATCCGTAACGTGGTGCTTTCCGGTGGTGTATTCCATAACAGTATCATGCTGCACGGCATCCTTCAGGGGTTGAGCAAAAAGGGGTTGACCGTTTTTACTCACTCAAAGGTGCCGGCAGGGGACGGTGGCATCGCACTTGGGCAGTCCATGATCGCTGCGGCCAACATGGCGTGAACCCGTCCGGGGCCGGGGCCATTGCTCTGATTCCATCGATCCATAGAGAGTAAAAGGACGTTTAAATGAGCTTAAAATACGTGGATGAATTTCGGGATTCCAACCTGGCAAAGGGTCTGATTAAGCGGATCCGGGCCATGAGTCACAAACCGCTCAGGCTGATGGAGGTTTGCGGCACACACACCATGTCCATCTTCAGGCATGGGATCCGGACGGTACTCCCGGAAAACATCTCGCTGCTTACAGGCCCAGGATGTCCGGTATGTGTTACTGCCCAGAAGGACATTGACGCATTTATCGAGCTGGCCGGCCGTGATGATGTGATTTTAGCGACATTCGGTGATCTGATGAAGGTTCCCGGAAGCCACTCGTCACTGTCCCTTGAAAAGGCCCAGGGTGCAGATGTCCGAATTGTATATTCCGCATTTGACGCCATCGGGCTTGCCACGCAGAACCCTCAAAAAGAGGTGGTTTTCTGTGCCGTGGGATTTGAGACCACCATCCCGACCATTGCGGCCAGCATCCTTGCGTGCCAGGAACAGGGGGTGACTAACTTTTCAGTGTATTCTGCAAATAAGTTGACCCCGCCAGCCCTGGCTGCGCTGATGCAGACCGATGGCGTGCAGGTGGATGGCTTTATTCTGCCGGGCCACGTGTCTGTGATCACCGGAACAGATGCCTATCGGCCGGTATTTGAAACATACCTTACACCCAGTGTGATCGCGGGGTTTGAACCGGTGGACATATTAAGTGCCATCGAGCGCCTGGTCGTCCAGAACGAGAATCAAAGCCCTGCGCTTGAAAACGGGTACACCCGGGCAGTCAGCGAGCAGGGGAATATCAAGGCGCAGCAGGTGATGCACCAGGTATTCGAACCATGCACGGCAACCTGGCGGGGAATTGGGGATATTCCCGACTCAGGTATGGGGCTGCGGCCTGAATACCACGGTTTTGACGCAGCCCGGCGGTTTGGCATAGAGATGCCTGACGTGCCCGAACCCAAGGGATGTGCCTGTGGAGAAATCCTGATGGGGCTCAAGACCCCGGAATCGTGTGCATTGTACAAGAAAAAGTGTACACCCATGACACCGGTGGGGCCCTGTATGGTCTCCAGTGAGGGCGCATGCGCCGCGTTTTACAAATACAGTGTCTGAATGAGGCACCCACAATGGAAACTAATGCCATGAAACAGGACAAAATCGTTTTAGATCACGGGTCCGGCGGAAAAATTTCTCACAATATGATGACCGATATGATCCTGCCGTTGTTTAATAATCCAACCCTCTCAAAACTGGATGATGGTGCCGCGTTGACCATTGCCGGGAAGCGGCTCGCTTTCTCGACCGATTCCTATGTGGTGGATCCCATCTTTTTTCCGGGAGGCAATATCGGTGACCTTGCTGTCAACGGCACCATCAATGATATTTCCATGTGCGGAGCCAACCCGCTTTACATTAGTGTCGGGCTGATCCTGGAAGAGGGATTTGAAACAGAAAAGCTTCAAAAGATTCTTGAAACCATGGCAGGCGCAGCTAAAAAAGCCGGTGTTCAGATTGTGACCGGAGACACCAAAGTGGTGCCCAAAGGCAAGGCGGACAAAATATTCATCAACACTTCCGGGATCGGGCTGATCTATAACGGGGTGGAACTGAGCGGAAGTTTTGCCCGACCGGGTGATCAGATTATTGTTTCCGGAACCATTGCCGATCATGGCATCACCGTTCTTTCTGCCAGGGAAGGGCTGCGGTTTGATTCCGATATCCAGACAGATTCAGCGGCCTTGAACACCATGGTCAAATCCATTGTGGAATCCGAATGTGACGTCCATGTCCTGCGGGACCCCACCCGGGGCGGTGTCGGCACCACACTGAACGAGATTGCATCCCAGTCCAATGTCGGTATCCGTATCCGGGAGGCCGATCTACCCTTGAGAGGGGCGGTCAAGGGCACCTGTGAACTGCTGGGGTTTGATCCCCTATATATTGCCAATGAGGGGAAATTGCTGGCCTTTGTGTCCAAAAATGATGCCGAACAGTTACTGGAAGTGATCCGCGCCAATGAATATGGCAAGGATGCACGGATTATTGGTGAGGTGGTTGAAAGCGATCCGGGAAAAGTGTTTCTGGAAACTGCCATCGGCGGTTCCCGGCGTGTGGATATGCTGGCCGGAGAACAGTTGCCCCGGATCTGCTAGGGGTTATTCTTCGAGCAGTTTGTGAATTTCCACCCTGGCAGCCTCCATAAATGCGGGAAACGCCTTTTGCAGGGTCGGGGTCATTTCGGTTCCCCAGTCAATGGTTTCAGGTTCAATACCGACAATGTCCAGGGTCGGGCGGTTCCCATAGAGTTCGGCCATGCTCAGTGAATCCAGCAGATCGATGTCATGCAGTGACAGCGGCTGTTTTTCATTTTTCCTTAAGTCATCTTCCATGAGCCGGTAAATGGTGCCTGCCGGGTTCCCGGCACGGACAATATCCAGAATCAGCACCTTTTTATAGTCCTGGAAGACATAAAAAATATCCTGGGTAAAGGTGCCGCCATCGATAAAATCGATCTTGGTTTCATCCCAGTTTTCCTTTTCCTTCCAGAATTCATGAACCGCATGAACGCCAATACCTTCATCCATCAACAGGATGTTGCCAACACCTAAAACCAGTAATTGCTTCATATAACAGCCTTGCCTTGTTCAATGAATCAGGGGGATGAAAACTCATCCCCCTGATATCAGTATTCCAATCTGTAATCGATTAGAGCGGTACGTCTACAACAGTAACCTTACCGGTGTCTGCGTCCAGCACGTGGACGGCACAGCCCAGTCAGGGGTCAAAGGAGCGTATCAAACGCCCCACATTTACCGGGTTTTCAGGATCTGGAACCGGCACGCCGATGAGGGCTTCCTCGATGGGACCTCTTTGTCCCATATCATCTCTCGGGTTGGCATTCCAGATGGTTGCAGAGGTAACCTGATAGTTATCGATCACACCGCCTTTGACGTTGACATAGTGAAGCAGCGCACCACGGGGTGCTTCTGTCATACCCAAGCCTTCGCCTGAATCCGGTACCGGTACCGGTACAAAGGTCTCTTTTCCGGGCTGGGCGTCACTGATCCAACGCTCAACCGCATCGGTAACCATGGCACACTCTTCTGCACGGGCGACATGACGGCCCAGGATGGAGAAGGCTGCATCACCGATATCACGGAGTTTTTTCACACCCAATGCATCCTGACCGGTCTTGGAGAGTTCAGGATTGGTGACCCACATTCTGGCCAGCGGGCCGGCTTCATGGGGCTTGCCGTTATATCTCGGGGATTTCACAAAAGAGTATGCACCTTCTTTATGCGGTGCAGGTACGGTTTTACCTTCAGTGGGGTTCAGACCGGTGGTGGAATCTTCAAAGAATGAGTACTTGACGTATTCCTTAATAAGGGCCGGATCAACCGGATAGTCTTTGCCGTCGGTGTATACACCGCGTTTCAGCAGGGTGCTGCCGTCGGCTTCCGGGAATACACCCCAGGCAACGCAGTTTTTATGTCCGCCACCGCACTTGAGCAGATCGCCGTAGGGGCCTGCCAGGAGGTATACCAGCGGTACATATTTTTCCATGACAAATTTTTTGACTTTCTTGAAGCGTTCGGCATAGGCGTTCAGGGCCTGACGGGTCGGGATTTCGGTTGTACCGCCAACAACCATGCCCTGTACATGCGGCATCTTTCCGCCAAGAAGTGCCACCATCTCGTGGCAGATCTTTCTCATTTCAAGGGCTTCAAGGTACTGGCTCACGCCCACATCGTTGGTGGCCTTGTCCAGACGGACATCGTTTTTCGCATATCTGGGGATAAACGGTGCCACATCCGGTCCGTTGACATAATCAAGCGCGGCCAGGTGATAAAAATGCAGGATATGGGACTGGATAAAGTTTGCACCCAGGATCAGGTTACGGGCGATCCGTCCGTTATCGGTGAGTTTTACGTTAAATGCATCATCAAGAGCCAGAACCGATGCGGTTGCATGGGCCGTGGGGCATACCCCGCAGATTCTCTGGGTAATCTGGGAAGCATCTCTGGGATCTCTGCCTTTCAATATCTGTTCAAATCCGCGGTACATGCCGCCGTAAACATGTGCGTCTACAACCTTGCCGCCGCTGACTTCTACTTCAGCTTTAAGATGGCCCTCGATCCTGGTAACGGGATCAATTGCCACTTTAACTTTTTTTCCGGCTCCCACCGGCGCTGCTTTGGGTTTACAGCCTGCCATAATAAAACCTCCTTGGGTTTAATTGTCATTCATTACATGGGTTCGTAGAATGGTGACATGCCATCCGGGAATCCGGGTTCAACACATCCAATGCAGACTGCATTGTCCACACACCAGTTCATGCCGCTGTTCCATTTGCGTTTGTAACAGTCTGCATAAACATCAGGACCTTTGCAGCCGAGATCCATGCGGCATCCCTTGGGATCGGAAAGGGAGGCACTCATTTCGCCTTCATCATAAGCATCTACGCGCGGGCAGTTATCATGGATATTTTCACCGAAAAAGAGGTTCGGGCGACCGGCATCGTCAAGTTCGGGGATCCCTTTGGTCAGCAGGTGAACGACAGAACCCACGATCCAGTCCGGATGCGGCGGGCATCCCGGCAGGTTGATCACTGGGGTTTTAATGCCGTATTGTTTGAAGAAATCCATTACACTGGTGGCTCCGGTAACGTTGCCTTCGGCTGCCGGGATACCACCGTAAGCAGCACAGGTGCCCACAGCAATAACGCTGCCGGCTGCAGAGCCAAGCTCTTTGGTCATGTCAACCATTGTTTTCTCAATGGTCATGCCTTTTCTGTGCATTTCACCGCAAATACAATATTTGCCGTCTGCAGCGGTGGGGATGGCGCCTTCGACCACCAGAGAAAATTTGCCTTTGTATTTCATGGCAATTTCATAGCAGTTTTCCATGGCAGTATTTCCTTCAGAGGCCATAACGGTCGGATGGAACTGAAGGCTGATCACGTCTAGCAGGACTTTTGCAATGGTGGGCTCTACACTGTTCAGCAGGGACACAGAACAACCGGTACATCCCTGGCCCTGGATCCACAGGACCGGGTGATTCTTGAGTTCTTCCTGTAATGCCGAAACAAGCGCAGGATTGAACATTTGCGAAATTCCGATTCCAGCGGCAGTTCCAGTGAAGGCTTTAAGAAAATCCCTCCTGGATACCCCTGTCTTCATCTGTTGCTCATCCGGCAACATTTTTTCGTCTTTCACGGGCACCTCCTTGATGCTGTTAAGGGTCTAAACCATGAACATAATTTAGCGTGTGAACAGACCTCAGTCTCTATTCACAGCTTCAAATTCAAATTTGAATGCAGTATATTAAGTGGACGTTAGGCTGTCAACAATTTGTATCGAATTTTTCTATAAATTGTCAGAAAGGGATTAGTAGTTTAAAATCCTTCCAAAAGCCCCGCCAACTATTGCTTGGGAAAATTATACCCAGCGGTGTTTTAATCATGTGTGTAGGAATTCTAGTTCCGGAATGGGCAGCAGTTTTTTTCCAGGGCCAAGGCAGACCAGTTCCAGGGTACAGGTGACCGCGGGTTTTTCTCCGTTTGGACGCCAGGCTTCATGGAGGAACACCACGCGGTAATCCCCCTGTTTTTCCCAGCGGGTACGGATATCAAGCGTATCCCCAAAAACCGCGCCATCGTGGTATCCAAGGCTGGCCTTGTATACCGCAAACCCGATTTTTTCCCGGTGCCACATCCTGGACAGAAGATCAATGCCGATGATCTCCTCCCTGGCCCGTTCGAAATATTTCAGATAATTGGCATGATAGACCACTCCGGAGTGGTCTGTATCTTCATAATACACCTGGGCTGTGGTATGATGAACCGATTGGGATGAATGCATATGGGGCCTTTTCGATAGAGTGCTTTCTGGTTCCGGGCATGATCATATCCTTTTGGCACGTGCTTCACAAGCAATAATTCATGTCGGGTAGCCCAGTAGGGCCTAAGTATTGGAGATTCAGAGAAGAAAAGATGGGTTTGAAATGATGAGTACGGGTAATGGATGATAAGCAGGCAATGAAGCAGAGCCTTGGACAAGTACTTCATATCGGAAGCAAGGCGATGTCTCCCCGGCTGGTTCTTGCGCCCATGGCCGGGCTGGGGCATATCGCGTTCAGGCATCTGGTGAGTGAATTCGGCGGATTTGGACTTCTGTTTACCGGTATGTGCAGTGCCAAAGCAGTGCCCCATGAAAATCCCCGGGTCTCACCCGTATTTTGCTGGCGGCAGGAGGAGTTGCCATTTCTGGTGTGTCAGATTTTCGGGGCCGATCCTGAGAGCATGAGCCGGGCTGCCGAGCGCATTGAAAAAGAGGGGTTCTGGGGGGTGGATCTCAACTTCGGCTGCTCGGTTTCCGCCATATGTAAAAAGGGCGCCGGGGCCGCGCTTCTAAAAACCCCGGATCAGGCGGTGGCCATTGTGAAAGCAGTGAGGGCTTCGGTATCCATTCCGGTTTGTGTCAAGTTCAGGACGGGATGGGACAGCCAAGTGGATGGGGCCGTTGAACTGGCCAGGGCGTTTGAAGAGGCAGGCGCCGATGCCATCACCTTTCATCCCCGTGTCGCCCCGGATAGAAGGAACCGGCCGCCGGTTTGGCGCCATATCACCCGGATCAAAGCGGCGGTATCTATTCCGGTTTTTGGAAACGGCAACCTGTTTGATGAGCAGGACGGGAACCGCATGATGGGAGAGACCGGGTGTGACGGATTGTCCATCGGCCGAATGGCCGTTGCCAGGCCCTGGATTTTTGCGCAGTGGACCCACGGGTTTATACCGGATCAGGATATATACATTAGTACGGCGTTCAGAATGATCGAGCTGCTGACCCGCCATTATAATGAGGTGTATGCCGTCAAGCTGTTTAAAAAATTTGTTCCATACTTTTCAGCCAATTTTAAATTCGGCCATGAGATCTGTAAGAAACTGCTTATTGCAGAGACACCGGATGAGGTTAAGCAAAGGATAGACCAGGTATTGTCGGTCTATCCTCAGACCGTTGCCCGGCCCAATCAAAATTTGTTTTTATAGATCATGATTTTCGAATAATATTTTTGTATATTAAATTTTTAAAGAATAATATTCTTGACATTTTTAAAATTTTAGCTATTTTGTCTTCATGATTATCAAAATGGAGACAATTTGAATATGGATGTAGAGCTACTGAAACAGATCGCCCGGGAATATGGCACACCGGTATATGTGTATGATCTGGATAACGTTATTCTGCAATTTGAGAGATTTAAATCTTTTTTCCCATGGCCGGATCTGAAGGTCTGCTATGCCATGAAATCAAATTACAATCCCCATCTTTTAAGGGCCCTTTGCAAAGCCGGTGCCCATATTGATGCGGTAAGCCCGGGTGATCTTTATATGGCACAAGCCTGCGGATTCGATCCCTCCCGTATGATTTACACGGCCAATAACATGAAAGATTCTGAAATGGAATCGGTCATGGGGACGGGGGTACTCATGAATATCGGGTCCCTGTCCCGGCTTGAAAAATACGCCCGTGCCTATCCAGGCTCGCGTGTCTGTCTGCGGTTTAACCCGGATGTAGTGGATGGGGCCCATGAAAAGATCAAAACCGGTGGGGATCTCACCAAGTTCGGTATCCTTTTAGAAGATGCGGTAAAGGTTGAAGCAATCATCAAAGGACATGATCTCAAGGTGGTCGGACTCCATGAGCACACCGGGTCCGGGCTGGAAAACCCGGATTCTATTTTAAAGGCCATGGAGAATATCATGTCAGTGGCCACAAGACAGATGTTTCCCGACCTTGAGTTTCTGGATTTCGGAGGCGGATTCAAGGTGCCGTATCATCCGGATGAGGCTGATGTGGATTACCATGGTATCGGCCAAAGGGTGGTCGAGATGTTTTCACGGTTTTGTCAGGCATATGGCCGCGCGTTGTCCCTGGTGTTTGAGCCTGGAAAATTTTTAACCGCACAGTCCGGTGTCATGCTCCTTGAGGTCAATACCATTAAAAACAACCGGAGCCGGACTATATGCGGCACGGATTCAGGGTTCCCCCAGCTGATCCGTCCGATGTTTTATGATGCCTATCACCACATCACCAACATATCGAATCCGCAGGGCACAGAGGAATCCTATGATATCTGCGGGAATATCTGCGAAACCGGTGATCTGTTCGCCAGCCAGCGAATGATCAGTCAGATCAGGGAGAATGATATTCTTGCTATCGAGGATGCCGGTGCATACTGTTATGCCATGGGGGGTAACTATAACCTCCGTCCCATGCCCGCTGAGGTGGTTATTGAAAACGGTAGTGTGTCCCTGTCACGCCGGCGAATGACTTCAAAACAGCTGGTGGATCAAATTTTATCAGAAAGCGAGGGCTTGCCCGCCTGATGAAACGCATGAAACTGGATCTGAATCAATTCGAGTGCTTCCAATGCCATGCATGCTGCAGGCAGGAGGGGTACGTCAGGCTTGGGGAAAATGAGGCATCAAAGATTGCCCGGTTCCTGGAGATGGATATCCTTGCATTCACGGATCAGTATACCGAATTGACCATTGACCGGCAGGCTCTTTCATTGATCGAAAAAGCGGATGGTGCCTGTATATTTCTGACGGATACCGGATGCCGCATTAATACGGTTAAACCGGTTCAATGCAGACAATTTCCCTTTAAATGGCGGTTTAAGAACTGGTACAAGATATGTGAGTGGGCGATTCGTCAGAAAGAAAACCTAACGCCCGGGAAGGCAAAAAAATAACCCTGTATCATCTCGGGTGCAACAGGACCGGACATACAGGGTTACCTTTTGATTAAGAGGCCAGCTCTTATGATTTTTCGCTTTTAAACGGTACGGCCAGAACCGGCATTTTTGAGCGTTTGAGTACCTTTTTAACGAGATGATCTCCCATGGCTTCAGATAATATGCCCTGCTGGCGGCATCCCATTACAATATAGCCGCACGCCTCCTCTTCCGCGGTGGCGGCAATCTCATCAGCAATAGAACGCCCTTCGGCAATCAAAATTTTTTCTATGGGGGAGTCCGTCTCTTCGATGCCGTTGTCCTTTGATGTTTCAGCAAAAAAACCGGAAATGGCCTGGCGGATTTTAAGGGCGTCCACATTCTTGCCGATCAGAAGGTTTTTGGCACCATCTCTCTGATCAGCCTTGATTTTTTCATACAGCGCTTCACCAAATGCCATTCTCATCATACTTTCAGAATTCTTGCTGGTTTCATCCATTACATGAAGGACAATAATACCTGTATCACAATAAGTGGAAAGGGCAACTGCCTGTTCAAATACGATTTTCATGTCCACGGAAAGATCAGAAGCAAACAAAATTTTATTTGTTTTTTCAACCATTGTATTTTCTCCAAAGGGTGTTGTTTTTCGGGTTGGTTCACATTTCTCAACATACTAAGACAGTTCAGGATTATTTCAAGTATAAAAATGGTTACGAAATCATTCGCATAGAGAATCCGAATAGCGTTCACGGGTTGTATTGGATATATGAATTTGACATGCTGCGGCCCAGGAAATATGTTCTCATATGGAAAAAAGCCTGATAATTCATTCCGTGACCGGGTTCGGGAATGAGAGATAGCGTAACTTAGAAAGGTTTCACCTATGGAGAAAATCGATTGCCGGGGCCTGGACTGCCCAGGGCCTGTTCTAAAGGCAAAAGAGCTGATTGAAAGCAAACGCCCCGCAAGTATTGATGTTGTTGTGGATAATGACGCTGCTGTGGAAAACGTATCCCGGTTCCTGGATTTTCAGGGATATCAGGTGGGTGTCGAGTCAGACGGCAGGATATCAACGGTGAATGGGACCATGGGACCGGATAAACCGGTTCCGGTTGAAGAACCATCAAATGCGGTCACTCCCGCAATGGCTGAGCAGCAGAAAATACTGATTATGATCGGTTCCCAGCAGATTGGAAATGGAGATGCCACCCTGGGCGAAAAATTGATGGTCAACTATATAAAGACCCTTAAAGAGATGGGCAGTGACCTGTGGCATCTGATTTTTGTCAATCATGGGGTCCGGTTTGCCACTGAAGGCTCGGAAGTATTGGAATCACTGTCGGATATAGAGGGAAACGGTACCCGTATTCTGGTATGCGGCACCTGTCTGACCTATCTTGACCTGATGGACCAAAAGCGCATCGGGGAGACCACCAATATGCTGGATATTGTCACAGCCATGCAGCTTGCAGACAAGATTATCAATTTATGACTCATTATTATTGACAAAAAAATCGGATATGATTCCTTTGGATTTCAGGCTGCGGCCATAGTCGGCCGCACTTTTCTTGTCGTCAAATTCAGATACCATCACGAGATACCAAGTTTTTCCGCCCCCATCGGTCATCCTGATTCGGGCGTTAATATCATTTTTTTTCAAGCGCTGCACATATTGCTCGGCATGGTCTTGCTTCAGATAGGCAGCAACCTGGATGGTAAATGGTTTGGGCAGCACAATCTCAATGGGCACAGGCTCTTTGGGAGGGACTTTTTGCGGTGACAGGTGGGATACGGTGTTGATCACAAAGATCACCAGGAAAACACCCAGAACTCCCATGATACCCGCTTTCAGATACAGTCTGACCTGTTCATGGCTTTTGATATATTCCACTGCCGAACTCAATCCCAGAATGACAAAGCTCATGGCTGCGGTGCAGGCATTGAGGATTGATATTACAAATTCAGCTGTTTTGTTTTTCAGCGCAATGGCCTTGTCCCTAAGGTTGAGCTGGGTCGTTTTGGGATGATCCATGGCCTCAAAGTGATGGATCGCGGCCTGGTGTCCCAACGGTTCATCCATCCGGATCAAGGCCTGTATCTGGTCACCGAAATGGCGCTTCAAGGCTGGGCTCCCCAATGCACGCTGATATATGGTTTGTGCAGTGAAGTCCTTTCTTTTCAGACCGAGAAACACCCGGGTGAGCACCGGCAGTATCTTTTTTGATTCCAAATGGGTATTGGCAATGCGGCCGAGAAGATCCTCCTGGCGTGGGGAAATCTCTTTGCGTTTAAATAATGATTTCAGCCAGAGCAACGACAGATCGACATCCCTGGGATTCAGCCGCAAGTAGGTGTCGGCGACGTTTGTGAAATGCTCGGATTCCCGATTCGACATCAGCATGAACCGTGACAATGTGCGGGTCAGGTGGGTGATCAGTTTTCTGGCACCAAAGGGAGAGAGTAAAAAGGTGTCAAAAATTCTGATCGCTTTGATATAACTTTGCTCACTCTTTCCGAGAATACCTGATCGCTCCCAGGTCTCTCCTTCTCTGAGCAGGTTGGCAATCATGGCCCTGCCGATCCGGTCCAATAGGAAATCGATACCGAAAAACAAAATGATCACCATGATCAATTCAATGAGTACCAGAAGTTGACCGCTGATGCTGGTGGCCATGACGGGTGCCAGGGCAATGATCATCGGGATACCCAGGAACAGGGTGGTCCATAACCTCACGCACAGGTTTCTGATCACCCAGATCACGGACTCTCCTTTCCATGGGGGGGGCAGGGGACCTGATCCGGTTTTAAAGGTACGACGGAGGTCGACGGTGGAACCGGCTCCTGGAAAACATCAGTCAACCTCTCATCCAGCACCTGGGGCACAGGTTCAGGCTCAAAGCACCCTGTCGCACCCACCACGGTTTCGAAACGGATATTTTCCGGAATCGGAAAGTGCCTTTCCGGTTGTCCTTTTAACGCCTCTTTCATAAACTGGGCCCAAATGGGGCCCGCACTCCGGCCGCCGGTAATCCCTGTGCCATTGATATCAATGAGGTTCCTGCCTTTGTCAAATCCGGTCCATATCGATACGCAGAGTGTGGGCGTGAAGCCGGTGAACCAGGCATCATTGTATTGATCCGTTGTTCCGGTTTTCCCGGCAGCCGGACGGGTAAATCCGTGCTGACGGATCGATTTTCCTGATCCCCGGTCAATGACGGACTTGAGCATATCCACAACCTGATAAACCAGGGCCGGTTCAAGAACCTGCTTTTCCTGGATGATATGTTCGTAGATGACGCGTCCAAACGGATCTTCTACCCGCCAGATAAGAAAAGGTTCGTGCCGGACGCCCTGTGTGGCAAATGTTGAAAATGCCGATGCCATTTCCAGCGGCGTGACCAGAGAGGATCCAAGGGCAATGGAATACACCTCGTTTAACGGGCTTTTAATGCCACAGGTTTTTGCAAGGTTGATCACCGCCCCCGGACCGATCTGTTCAACCAGTTGGGCGGAAATCGTATTCACCGAGTGGGTCATCGCCTGTTTAAGGATCATGTCCCCTTGGTATTGCTTGCTGAAGTTTTTAGGCTCCCAGTCAGGGGCGCCTTTGATGGTGATTTTTACCGGTCTGTCCGTCATGACGGTTGCCGGGTGGAATCCCATCTGCCTGAATGCCTGATAGTACACAAAGGGTTTGAACCCGGATCCGGGCTGGCGCCGGGAGTTGACGGCCCGGTTGAACTCGCTTTCATAATAATCCCGGCCGCCCACCATGGCTTTTACTGCGCCGGATGCCGTGTCGATGGCCACGAGTGCGCCCTGGGGTCTGACCGGTGCGGTGCTGTCCAGCCCCATCATCTGGTCCAGACGGTTCAGCCCGTCACGGATACTTTGAACGGCAAGTGCCTGGAGTTTGAGATCAATGGTGGTGGTGACTCTGATGCCGCCGTAATATACCACATCCTGGCCATAGATGTGAACCAGACGGGAAATAAGCGCGTCCAGAAAGTAGGAGCCGGTTCTTGAATCGGTCCGCTTGGCAGCCAGTAAAGGTTTGGTTTCCGATGCCTGCCTGGCCTGATCCGGTGAAATAAACCCAACGGCAGCCATCCGGTTAAGGACCACGTTACGCCTTGCAAGCGCTCTGTTATAGTGCCGGAACGGGTTGTATCCCGTGGGAGATTTCGGGAGTCCGGCCAGAAGGGCGGCTTCGTCCAGAGTCAGATTGACGGCGGATTTATCAAAAAAGATTCTGGCTGCTTTTTCAACACCCTGTGCACCCGCACCAAAATGGATCTGGTTGATATAGGCGTGAAGGATCTCCTCTTTACTGCAGGTTGCCTCGATTTGAAAGGCCACCAGCATCTCTTTGAATTTTCGTGAAAACGACTGCTCAAAACTGAAAAACAGGTTTTTAGCCAGCTGCTGGGTAATGGTGGATGCCCCCTGCACCTGGCCGGGCTTGAATAGCGTGATATACAGGCCTTTAAGGGTTCGAAGCTTGTTGATGCCGTCATGCTCAAAAAAACGGTGATCCTCGATGGCCAGGATGGCATTGATAAAATCGGTTGAGATCATATTCAAGGGAACCGTTTTTCGTTCACCCAGGGTGATGAGCATTTCTCCGGAAGACGTATAGATCTGGGTTTGCGGGGTTTCAATGATCCGGCTCAACGGCTGGGGCAGCTTGGGAAGGTCGTTGGACATGAAGAAGACCAGCCCCATGACGCCGAATCCAAACAGAGCCGCACCAATCAATCCTGAATAAAACAAAAGGCGGATCCCCCTCAGGATATTTATAAGCAGCCGTTTCACCGGGTGTCGCCTCTCAGGATCAATCCAAGCTGCCAGACGGCCCATTCCCGCCCTTTGACGACCACGACCCGCTTACGGCCGTTAGCTTCAAATTCAAATCCCAGGTTGATAAATCCGGACTGGGCTTCATTCCATATCCCGACTTTCTGGATTTGACCCTTTTCATCCAGCAGCAGTTCCGGGTTAAGGATCAGGTCCGGAATTATATCTTCGGGCAGCATGAATACCGCTTCAAAAAAATGTCGGGCAGAAAATATGCTGTTTGAAAACTCTTCGATCTCCTCTATGTTTTTTGAAATCGGCTGGACACCGGTTTCAATCTGGACAATATCTTCAGAAGAGATCGTTAGCTGGTGAATGACACGGTTCTGAGAATCCAGAAAATAGATATTCAATCCCTGGACCGCTCCTTCGCAAAAGATCCGGTTAAGATCCTTGCCCGATAAAATCCAGATCAAGCGGGCCGGGGAGATGAGGCGGGATGAAATGGATTGCGGCAGAGACCGGTAAAGTGATTTAAACTGTTCTTTCTGCAGGGTGACCCATTCACCGGGCAGGATGCCTGAGGAGAGTTCCACAAATGTTTGTGCCTGTTCAACCTTTTGGGTGGCCTCCTGCTTTTTCTGGATGATATCATTTAAGAAGCGGTTGGCTGCCAGGGTGTGCCGGCCGGTTTTCCAGATGGATCCTGTCTCCGGCCGATGAGGATTTGTTGCGGCAAGATAACGGCCCAGGAGCTTCTCACACCAGTTAAACCGGAATTCGCTGAAAATAAACAGGGCCGCAAAAAAGACCAGGCCGATGTTTAAGAATGAGAATGTCCTCTTCAGCCATTCCTGAAATGTCGCGGGTTCATGCCATTGCTGAATCATGGGTAGATGCACCGGAAAAAATAGATTGATCGGCAAAGGGGTGGCAAGAGCGGTGCCTGGGATTCATGGCCCGGATCAATATGGCCTGCTGGCGGACAGGCAGTCGTTGAACACGGCGTACACGTTCTGGTGCTCGGTGGCCGCGCGCAGTATGTGCTGTTCAAATTCAGCCATATCCTTGGCACTGACAATCTGGTTTACGGACAGGTGGGCCGCTTTCATCGCATCATTGGTTTTGAATGCCCGGCTGATCAGTACCAGGCAGGTCCGCCTTCTCTGGGTCATGTCCATCCGGTTCATGTTGTAAAGCATGGTGTTGAAGCCGGCGGTGCGCTCAAAATCATCAGAAAGGACAATGATATTAAAGGTGTGATACTGCATTTTCGATAATGCGGACTTGCAGTTCTTGACCATGATCGCCTGGTAATCCATGAGGGACAGGACCGCGTGAACCTGCTTTTTAACACCGGGGTCATCCACACAGATCAGGGCGGTGTTGATTTCATCAAATACCTGGTGTTTCTCGGCAGATCCGCCTTGGCTATCAGCCGGATCCATATTGCTGCTTTCTGCTTCCGGTTGTAGATCGATCTTGCCCTTGCATTTCGGGCATTTGAAGCTCGCCATCCTGTCCCTGGGAATTTTATGATCCGGGATATTGATTTTGGTCCGGCATTTTTTGCAGGCAACATTCATGTCTTAACTCCCTTTGTAGCCGTGGTCGATTTCGAGATTCTCGATACGGGTGGTGGCTTCCCCCCGGGCACTCTTTATGGAATCAAGTCCCCTTCCGACGATATCCTTGCGGGTGGCATAGGCCAGTGCCGTATCTTCGGTGATATCACCCTTTTCGAACAGCGAGATCACGTACTCGTCAAAGGACACCATCCCCTGGGCCTTCCCGGCAGTGATAATGTCAATGAAGGTTTTACCTTCAGACTCACCATGGAGAATGGTATCCTTGACCCGAAGGCTGGTCCCCAGGATTTCAAATGCCGCTACCCTGCCCCCGCCCACCTTGGGCAGCAGGCGCTGGGAAACGATCCAGCGCACGGTATCTGCCAGACGGATCCTGATCTGCTTCTCCTCTTCCGTGGAAAACATACCCAGTATACGGTTGATGGTCTGGCCGGCATCAACCGTATGGAGTGTGGATAAAACCAAATGACCGGTTTCTGCTGCAGACAAACCGATCTCTACGGTTTCCCGGTCTCGCATCTCACCCACCAAAATCACCTTGGGGGCCTGGCGTAAAGAGGCCCTGAGGCCGCTGGCAAAGGTATCAAAGTCAATTCCCAGCTCACGCTGGTTAAACGTGGCGTTTTTCTGGGAATGCTGGTATTCGATCGGGTCCTCCAGGGTGATCACATGCACGGATTTGGTTTCATTGACCTTGTCCAGAAGGGCGGCAAGCGAAGTGGTTTTACCGGAACCGGTGGCACCGGTGACCAGAATAATGCCGTTTTTCTCTTCAGCCATGGGGTGAAAAGATCCCGGCAGGTTCAGGCCTTCGATGGTCGGTATTTTGGTTTCAAGCCGCCTGAGCACCACCGAATATCTCCCGGAGCTGGAGAAGATATTGACCCTGAAGCGCGCCTTGTTCGCCAACTGGTAGGACAGGTCGCAGGATCCCTCCCTGATCAGGGTTTCCGTCAGGGTCCGGTTGTTTCCGATCAGGTTTAGCGCGACAAGTTCAGTCTGGTAGGGCGTCAGAATGGAGAAGTCCGGGTCCATCTTGACGGTCTTGAGTACCCCGGAGCTTTCCACCTGAAGCGGTTTGTCCGGCGTAAAGTTCAAATCGGAAACATCATCGTGGGATTCGAGCATCCGGTTCAGAATGTAGTCCAGTTGCTGTTTTCTCATTTATGCTCTCCTCGTCAGTTAAGGGTGCATGCGAAGGGATCAGGCCTCGGTAAAGTCAGCAGGTTCCTTTTTGAGATACGGTCTGAAAGTGGCCTTGTTGTAGGCTTTCATGTATGCTTCGTCCGCGGAAATTTTCCGGGCCTTGAACAGATCCATGATGGCGTCGTCCATCAGCTGCATGCCATACTGTTTCCCTGTCTGTACTGAGGAAGGAATCTGATGGGTCTTGGCCTCACGGATCAGGTTGCGGACTGCCGGTGTGGCAATGAGGATTTCCATGGCCGCACACCGGCCTTTTTTGTCAATCCGCTTGAACAGGGTCTGGGCAACCACCGCCCGGATACTGTCAGACAGGGTTGAGCGGATCTGGGCCTGCTGGTTGGCCGGGAAAACTTCAATGATACGGTCCACGGTTTTTGCCGCACTGGAGGTATGCAGGGTACCGAATACCAGGTGACCCGTGGATGCGGCTTCAATGGCCAGGGTGATGGTCTCAAGATCACGAAGCTCACCGACCAGGATGATGTCCGGGTCCTCTCGAAGCGCACCTCTAAGGGCTGCTGCAAAGTCCTGGGTGTGAAGGCCGACTTCCCGATGGTTGACGATGCAGTTCTGACTGGTATGCACAAATTCGATGGGATCTTCCACCGTGATGATGTGATCCTTACGCGTCCGGTTGGCCTGATCAACGATGGCCGCAAGGGTGGTGGATTTCCCGCTGCCGGTCGGGCCGGTCACCAGGACCAGTCCCCTGGGCAGGTTGGCCAGTTTGGAAATGACTGCCGGAAGACCGAGCTGTTCAACGGTCATGATATCTGAGGGTATTTCACGGAAAACAGCGGAAATACCGTTTTTCTGCATGAAATAGTTGGCCCTGTAGCGGGCCAGGCCGGGAATTTCATACCCGAAATCGACATCTCCGCTCTCCTCAAATATTTTTATCTTTTCCTGGGAGGTGATTTCATACAGCAGTTTTCTCAGTTTATCACTATCCAGAACATCGTATTTGATCCGCTCGATGTCTCCGTGAAGTCTCAGTGAAGGCCGCTGGCCAGAAGCCAGGTGTAAGTCGGAAGCCCCATGTTCATGCATGAGTTTGAAGAAGGCATCAATTTCTGCCATGGTTCGCGGTTCCTTTCTAAGATTGGGTTATGCCTGCTTGAGGAATTTCAACGTGGCATCAGCTTCGTCTGCTGCTTTATTCTCCTCTTTGGTCATTTCAAGCATCTTGGAATGCGCATCAATAATGGAACTGATCTGCATTTCGAGCTGGGTTCTCTGGCGTTTGAGCTCCATGATATCGGTATGGAGCTGGGCCAGGCGCTTGTGAGACTGACTGAGCATTCTTTCAGCCTCCATCTCTGCATTGGCAATGATCACCTGGGCCGATTTCTTTGCATTATCCTTCATTTGATCCAGAACTTTCTGGGACTGGATCATGGCATTTTTCATTGCGCCTTCTCTTTTCCTGAACCCATTGTTCTCTACATTGAGTCTGTGGTTCTGCTCATTGAGCTGGACAATCTTTTGGTTCAGTGCTTCAAGCTCTTTGGCAACGTCTTCCAGAAAATAATCCACTTCCTGAACGTCAAACCCCCTGAACCGGGTGGAAAATTCTTTTTGTTTCACAACTGCTGGTGTAATGCCCATTTTACTTCCTTATCCTTAAACGTTAAGACAGTGAACGTGCTAAACCGTAAAGGCTGACAACTACAAACCGCTGGAGAAACATTATTGCCAGGATGACAACCACAGGGGAGATATCCAAGCCGCCGAAATTTACCGGTAGTCTTTTTCTGATCTGGTAAAAGACCGGTTCGGTAGCCGTTCGTAAAAAACGGATAATCGGGTTATACGGGTCCGGGTTGACCCATGATAACAGCGCGCTGATGATGACAATCCACATGTAGATATTCAGAGCCTGGTGTAAAACAAATGCAAGTGCAGATACAAAATTACTTAAAAGAAACATGAAATCCCTATTTTAATGATCCGTTAACCATATCTGAGAACAGATATCCAAATCGATACAAAATCAAATCAAATATCATATCAAAAGCGTAAAATGTCAAGGTTTTTTGCAGTTTATCCACACGACACACGACGGGGTGAAGCTGTAACTTGACAAAGCAAATCAAATGGTTTAGAAATGGTTAAACCATTTGATTTGACAGGGGTCTGCCCAGGCATGAAACCGGCACCGCACTATACATTCCTGGGTAAATATGGTATAGGAAACCAAAAATTGCGAAGTAACATTAAATCACCATTATGGGGGTCAGGGTCTTGAAAGCGCCTTGACTGACAAGGAGTAATTATGGGTCAAATTCAACTGCAGGAAATCTGCGCGACTTCCTACGAACCGAAGCCGGTGAACAAGGGATATACAGATCAGTCCCTGCATATCAACCTTGATTCCAACGGCATTGAGATCAAAGACATTGAAAAGAATATAAAAGACAAGTTTATCGGAGGGAAGGGGTATGATTTATGGATGCTCTGGAACGCCGTGTCCGGATCTACCAAGTGGGATGACCCCGAGAATGCCATCTGCATCGCTTCGGGGCCCTTGGGCGGTACTCCCGGGTACCCGGGCGGGGGCAAGAGCATTGTCACCTCCATATCTCCCCTGACCGGCATTCCCATTGACTCGAACGTGGGCGGCTACTTTGGCCCGTATAAAAAGTTTTCCGGATTTGATGTGCTTGAGGTTACGGGTAAGGCAAAGCAGGACGTGGTGGTGTTGATCGACGGTATTGAAAAAACCATCAAAATTTATGAGGCTGACAATCTTCCCGCTGATTCCTATGAAATGTCAGATGTACTGACCCGTTATTTTGATGAGGCCAAACCGGTGAATGTGTCTGTCGTGACCGCCGGCCCTGGGGCAGAAAACTCATTTTTCGGATGCCTGAACTTCTCCTGGTGGGATGCCGGCCGCAAGATGGTTCGTTACAAACAGGCCGGTCGCGGCGGTATCGGTACCGTTTTCGCCAACAAGAATATTAAAGCCATTGTCGGACGCTACGGGGCCATCTCCATGAAGTCCAACGCACCGGCTGATTTTGACGGGCTCAAGGTGGTGACCAAAACCCACGCCAAAGAGATCAATGAACTGGATCCCAAGCAGAACCGGATGGCCCTGGTGGGAACCACACACCTGGTGCCCATCATGAATGACCATGACTGCCTGCCGGTCAACAATTTCAAATTCGGCTCCCATCCCGAGAGCAAGGTGATCGGCGAGGAGGTCTACGAGCATATTTTTGATAAAGGGTTTGACGGTTGCTGGAGAGGATGTGCCGTGGCCTGCGCCCATGGCGTTAAGGATTTTTCTCCCTTTACCGGCCCCTACCGCGGACAAAAAGTATTTGTGGACGGTCCTGAATATGAAACCGTTGCCGGCTGCGGGTCCAACCTGGGAATTTTTGATGCCCACACCATCCTGGAAATCAATTTTTATTGTGATGCCTATGGCCTGGACACCATCTCTGTGGGAACATCCATCGGGTTTGTGATGGAGTGTTTTGAAAACAACCAGATCACCCTGGAGCATACCGGCGGTATGGACCTGAGCTTCGGCAACCGCCTGAATGCGCTGGAGCTGATTCACCAGATGGCAACAGGTGAAGGGTTTGGTGCTGTTGTGGGGAAAGGTATCCGCCGGATGAAAGAGATTTTTGCAAAGGAATACGGTGCTGATGCCGGGTTTGTCCAGGATATCGGCATGGAGTCCAAGGGACTGGAGTTTTCCGAATACATCACCAAAGAGTCCCTGGCCCAGCAGGGTGGGTACGGCCTGGCCCTGAAAGGCCCCCAGCATGACGAGGCATGGTTGATCTTCCTGGACATGGTCCACAATTTTATGCCCACGTTTGAGAACAAAGCAGAAGCCCTGCACTGGTTCCCCATGTTCAGAACCTGGTTCGGACTTTGCGGTCTGTGCAAGCTGCCCTGGAACGATATAGTTCCCGAAGACAATAAGGACACGCCCGAGCCGGCCAAGGTGGTTAAACATGTGGGCTGGTACGCTGATTTCTTCTCCTCTGTGACCGGTAAAAAAGTAGGCCAGGATGACCTGATCAGTATGAGTGAGGCAGTCTATAACTTCCAGCGGGTGTTCAACCTGAAGATGGGGTACGGGACTAGGGCACATGATACCGTGCCTTACCGGGCCGTCGGTCCTGTGACCGTTGAGGAGTATGAATCCCGCCAGGAACGGTATGATACCCAGCTTGTGGAGAAGTATGAGATGGATATCTCCGGCATGAGCAGCGATGAAAAAGTCGCTGCCCTGCGGCAGAAACGCGAAGAGCAGTATGAACTGCTCAAGGATGCGGTTTACAAACGCCGTGGATGGACCAACGACGGGATCCCGACCCTTGAGACGGTCAAGCGCCTGGGTATCGATTTTCCCGAAGTGGTCGAGGTGCTGAAAAATAATGGTGTTACTGCATGATCATTGTGGATGATAAAGAGGTCGCCTGGGCAGAGCATATGACCGTGGCATCTCTTCTGGAGCAGCTTGAGGATACCGAGTTCTGTTCCGTGGTACGCCTGAACGGAAAGCTGGTATCAAGTCCGAAGTTTACAGCGACACCGGTTCCCGATAAGTCTGTTATCCAACTGCTGCCACTGGTCGCCGGAGGATAACCTGTTCTGACAGATACCGTTCCCGGATTGAATGAAACGGGAGGGGATGATCCTTGAAAGGATCGCCCTTCCCGTTTTTTTTTGTATATCGGAGGGGAGCCTTGAACACTGTTTATTAATTCAACCATCGGTTATTTTTGCCTTGACACGTTTATTTTAGATAAGTAAACTTCACTTACCTTTTTCCCATAACCCATTAGAAGAGGTTACCATGGCGCCAAGAATATCAGATCAACGGGATATCGAGTTTGTCCTTTATGAGCAGCTGGATGCTGAATCCCTGCTCTCATTCGACAAATACAGCGAGTTCAATCGTAAAATGTTTAACCTGGTCATCAAAGAGGCACGGACCATTGCCACCAAAGAGATTTTCCCCACTTACACCGAGTGCGACCGTAGCGGTGTCGAGTTCGACAATGGCCATGTAACGGTTCCTGAGTGTTTGCGGCCGGTGCTCCGGTTGCTGGTTGAGGGAGAATGGTGCGCCTTGACCGAGGATCCGGAGTATGGCGGCCAGGGACTTCCATTCACCATAGCCCAGGCGGTAAACGAATATATGATCGGAGCCAACTATATCGCCATGACATATGCCATCCTGGGGCACGGCGCCGGGAAGATGATCGATCTGTTTGGGACGGACCTGCAAAAAAAGCTGTTCTTAAAGAAACTTTACACCGCTGAGTGGGGCGGCACCATGCTGCTGACCGAACCGGATGCGGGATCCAATGTCGGCGCGCTCACCACGTCGGCGAGATTGCTTGATGACGGAACCTATGAGATTAGCGGTAATAAGATTTTCATTACCAATGGAGAACAGAACCTCACGGAAAACATCATTCATCCGGTGTTGGCCCGTATTGAAGGGGCACCTGCCGGTACCAAGGGAATCTCATTGTTTATCGTGCCAAAGATCTGGGTGAATGAAGACGGGTCACTGGGCGGGGACAACGACGTGGTATGTACCGGAGTAGAGGAGAAAATGGGCCTGCACGGCAGCCCGACCTGCTCGCTGAGCCTGGGAAGTAAAGGCCGCTGCCGCGGGTATTTATTGGGAGAGCCCAACCAGGGAATGAAGATCATGTTCCACATGATGAACGAAGTACGCCTGGAGGTCGGCACACAAGCCTTTTCCAGCGCGGCATGCGCCTATATGCATGCCCTGGATTATGCCAAGCAGCGCCATCAGGGCAGAAGCCTAACCGCCGGGGCAGATCACAATGCACCCCAGGTGCCGATTATCCAGCACCCTGATGTCAGGCGGATGCTGCTGAAGATGAAAGCCTATGTGGAGGGGATGCGCAGCCTGACCTATTTCACCGCGTTTTGCTTTGATCAGATCGAGTGTACAGTCAGTGATGAGGAAAAGGCACACTTCACCCATCTGGTTGAAATCCTGACCCCTATTGTGAAGGCCTACCTGAGTGAGAAGGGGTTTGACGTCTGTGTAGAGGCCATGCAGGTTTATGGCGGGTATGGATACACTTCGGAATTCCCGGTTGAGCAGATGGTCAGGGATTCAAAGATTGCATCCATCTATGAAGGGACCAACGGGATTCAGGCCATGGATTTTCTTGGCAGAAAGCTGCCCGGTCAAAAAGGGGCCATACTTCAATCGTTGATCACTGAAATGAAAAAAGGGGTGGCCCTGGCTGCCGGAATTGAATCACTTGGCGCGGTCAGTCATCAGGTTGCACTGGCCGTGGACAAGCTTGAAACCGTATGCCAAAAAACTGTTTCGGCAGCAGGTTCCGCCTCATTTCAGTCCGCATTCGCAGCGGCACATCCGTTGTTGGATGCAACCGGTGATGTAATCATGGCCTGGATGCTTTTATGGCGGGCCGCCATCGCCGAGGGTAAACTGGCCGGCGCCCGGGTGGATAAGAAGGACATGGCATTTTACCAGGGCAAGGTCAGTACCGCCCGGTTTTTTATCCAGACCATTTTGCCGGCCAGCCTTGGAAAGCTCGATGCGGTGAGCTGCGAAGATAATCCGGCGGTCATGATGGATGAAGAGGCATTTTAATTCCTTACAACAACAATTTTGATATTTGGAGATAAAGATGGAAGATGTAGTCATAGTCTCAGGATGTAGAACTGCCATAGGGGCTTTTGGCGGAACGTTGCTGCCCATGAACGGTGCGAGTCTTGCTGCCGTAACCATGAGAGAGGCGGTCCGGCGCGCCGGCATTGAACCCGGTATGATCGATGATATCCGTTACGGATGCTGCATGGAATCCTGTGATACTTTAAATGTGGCACGGGTCGGCGCATTACTGGCAGATATTCCGGATACGGTGACAGCGGCCACCATCAACCGGGTGTGCATTTCCGGCATGGAGGCCATGATATCAGGCGTGGCCATGATCCAGGCAGGCATGGCAGATATTATCCTGGCCGGCGGCACCGAACACATGTCTTCGGTACCGTTTTCAATTCCAAAGGCCCGCTGGGGCTGCCGGCTGCAGGACCAGACCCTGGTGGATGACATGATTCATGCACTGCATTGCGGTTCACATATTATTCCCCATCCGGAAACCGGGCCGGTGGACGAAACCCAGGCACCCCTGAGCATGTTTGTTGGCAAGCCGTACATCATGGGACACACGGCTGAATTTATCGCCCAGCATCACGATATCTCACGCCAGGAGATGGATGAGGTGGCACTCAGAAGTCACAATGAGGCCCAGCGTGCCACGGAAGACGGGTCATTCAAAGAGGAAATCGTGCCGGTCACCATTGAGCAGAAACGTAAAGACCCCGTTGTATTTGAAAAAGACGAACACTTCCGTCCCAACATGACCATGGAGAAACTGGCATCATTACCTGCGGCATTTGTTCCGAAAATCGGGAAGGTGACTGCCGGAAATTCAAGCGGTATCAATGACGGATCAACCGGGATCATCATCATGTCCGAATCCAAAGCCAGGGAGTTGGGACTGACACCCATGGCCAGGATCAAGGCCGTATCCCGGGGAGCCTGTCACCCGTCGGTCATGGGATTGTCCCCTGTACCTGCCGTTAACAACCTGCTTGAAAAGAGTTCTTTTGAGCTGAGTGATTTTGAACTGGTTGAACTCAATGAGGCATTTGCCGCTCAATACATCGGCTGTGAAAGGGAGTTGGGGCTTGACCGTGAGATTACCAACGTGAACGGGTCGGGTATCGGTCTCGGGCACCCCGTGGGTTCCACCGGCGCACGGATTATCGTATCATTGATGTATGCACTGAAGCAACGGAATAAATCGGTCGGACTGGCCACCCTGTGCGGCGGTGGCGGTGTTTCCATGGCATGCGCCATCGAGGTGGTATAACCGGCGTGCGGTCAGAATCCATACTGTTTTAAAATCCGGTTGTATTCCCCGGATTGTTTAAGGTCTTCAAGGGTGGTTGAGAATGACTCAGCCAGCCCTTGGTGCCCTAAGGCTTTTGAGAATCCCAGGTAAAGTGGTTCGTTAGACACTTCCGGCGACAATGAAACGATGCGTGATTCAAGCTTCGATTGCCGGATAAAGGCATTGAAAACTACATCATTGGCCAATACAATATCGCACCGGTTGTTCACCAGGGCATTGAGCAGCTCTCTTTCGGTTTCAAGCTCAACCTTATGGGGAAAATGGGTACGATCAAACCGTTTACCATAGCTGTAGTTCCGGATAACTCCCATCTTCAGGGGAAAAAGGTCCTGAAATTTCCCGGTATAGGTCAGGCCGGTGGTGCGACGCTTGTAAAACCGGTTGACCTCATACCCCAGGATATTGTTGGCAAACCACATAAATGTGTCCCGTTCAGGTGTCTTGAACAGATTCATCATTGCGTCCGCCCGGCCCTTCTTGACCATTTCAAGGCATTTGGACCATGAGTGTTGATGAAATGTGACGGTGACATCCAGGCGCGCCCCAACTGCCCGGATAACGTCAATAATGTACCCGGTTTGTATACCTGCATCGTTTCTATAGTGGTAAGGGGGGAAATCCTGGCCCCGGACAATGATAATTGTCTCGGCCGCATGCAGTGGCCGCACCGATACCATCACGCACAGCAGTAATAAGACCAGTGGTATTTTAATTAACCGCGTTCCAAGTGTCATATTCATTCCGGGTCATTTCTGCTGTTTATAATTTGGATTACCATAACATGGACCGCGGGGATAGAAAATGATTTTCTGCTTTTGGATTCGCGGCGGATGAAATCGAACGAACCATAGGATTGTATCCAATTCCTGCAGGGGTACTGCCTCAAATATTACCAATTGGTTACTGGGGCGAAATGCATTGTCATTGGATTTGAATTCTGCTACCTATGGGGGAACGTACCATCAATTGAAGGAAACTCATATTTAGGAGACATACATGACACGTAAATCCATCATGACGCTGGCTATGATCAGCCTGGCGCTCTTTTGTTGTAACTCGTTTGTGCTTGCAGAATCCGGTGATATCAAGAAAAAGCTGGAAACCGGAACTATGGATGACAAGATCAGCTATGCCATCGGTTATGATATCAGTGAAAATTTAAAGGAAAATTTCAAGATTAACCCGGACCTGTTTTACCAGGGGATCAAGGATAATCTTGAAGGAAAACCCAATATGTCCGATGATGAGATCAAGGCCACGTTAAAAGAGTTCCAAAGTCTTGTCAGAAAAAAACAGATGGAGGGCCTGAGTGAAAAGGCCGCTGTAAACAAAGTTAAAGGTGAAGCCTTCCTGGCAAAGAACAAAGTCAAGCAGGGTGTGATTACACTGGAGTCCGGCCTTCAGTACAAAATAATTAAAGAGGGCAAGGGCGATTCTCCAAAAGAAGCGGATAAAGTGAAATGCCATTACCGCGGCACTCTGGTCGATGGCAAGGAGTTTGATTCATCCTACAAGCGTAATCAACCGGCCGTCTTTCCGGTCAACGGCGTGATCAAAGGATGGACCGAAGCACTTCAGCTCATGAAACCGGGATCAAAGTGGATGCTCTGGATTCCTTCAGATCTGGGCTATGGAGACCGGGGGGCCGGTCAGATGATCGAACCCGGGTCAACCCTGATTTTCGAAGTAGAACTGTTGTCCATTGAGAAATAGCCTCAATGATCCGCTGATGTAATCCGATCCGAATCAAAAGGGGGGAGGGATGTTTTCCTCCCCTCTTTTTTTGAATCCACACCATACTTTTTCTTGTTGGTATTCAATCTCAATGCTGTTCTCAGACCCTTGTCCCGGATGGTGTGGAATATCAGTTTTCTGTTATTCATGTGGAAAAACCGTTTGCCGAACCGGTTCAGTTTACCGGGGTCAATATCGAAACCCAGGCCCGGATTATAGGTGGGATAGTAAACCCCGTTGTCATGGTCAAAGGGATGTTTGAGAATGCCGTCCCGTTTTTCAACGGTCCAGGCTGGCGGGTTCAGGGGATATTCCAGGGGTTTGACCCCATTGAAACCGCTGGCCAGTAGTACATGGAGGTTGACGGCAAATCCGATACCGTTGGTCCAGGTGTGTGGGGTGAATGCCAATCCGTATTTTCTGCAGTGATCCGCAACTTCCAGGGTGTGTTTGATGCCACCGGTCATGATCGCATCGGGTTGAAAGATGTCATAGCATTTTCTTTCGATCATCATTTTCAACTCGCTTTTCCCACTGGTGTGAATCTCGCCGCCGGAAACCGGCACACGACTGTACCGGGTCAAGCGTGACAGGTTGTCATAGTCATCCATTGGGAGGGGTTCCTCCAGCCATGCTATACCCATTTCAGCACAGGCATCTGCAAAATACTTGGCGCGATCAAGATCCCATAGCGGCGCATCATTGATAATGGTCACCCGCCATCCCTGATTGGCATCCACACCAATGGCCATCCGGTCGCCCACGGCGTCAACCACAGCCTGGACCTGGCGGATATCCTCCTTTACGTCAAAATCATGCACCCTGATCTTAATGGTGGAGAACCCTTCATCCAGGCGTGACTCGGCTTCAGCTACCCTTTCCTCGATCGGTTTGATCTCGCCGGTGGATGCATACAGTTTAACGGGTGACCGGGTTCCGCCCAATAGCTCATATACCGGTTTTTTTTCAATTTTACCTAAAATATCCCAGAATGCCGGTTCAATCCAGTTCGCGCGAACACCCAGGTAGGAAACCTCTCTGAGCCGCTGAAGCATCAGGTCGATATCCGTGGCATCAAGGCCTAAAAGATAAGGGGCGATCAACTGGCCCAATCCCAGCCGTTCGGTGGAAATGGCCGGGCCTGCGGAATACCCTTGAATTCCGCTTTGAGTGGTGATGCGGATCAGGTCAAAGCGGTTGTCGGTGGCTGGATATCCTGGTATCCAGCTGGGATAGAAAGGAGATTTCAAAGGAATCCTGACATGGAACAGTTCAACGCAGGCAATTCGAGTCATCGCTCCTCCAGCATAGCCTTATTTTCTGTGGTCAGACCGTGTCTTCAATAGGCACGGCCCAAGGCAGATTCACGCCTTTGTCAATTGATCCGGCGTGATGATCTCACCAAAGCGTTCCCGAAGTTTTTCAAGCCCTGTTTTCTGTTCACTGAGGATATCAAACAGTCTTTGAGGAATGTTTTCCTCCTTGGCATATGCGGTTTCCTGCAGTTCGATCCGGCCGATGATATTGGACGTGTACAAAGAAAACTGCTTGGTATACAGCTCCTGATCATAGGTCTTACCGATAATACCGTTGAACAGGTCCCTGAGATCGCCGAACTCGGGCAGGTTTCCAATCGGTGTTTCAATGGCGGACACTTCATTGTGGGCATAGCGTTCAAGCCAGGAAAGCCAGACTTTGACATCCCGTTTTTCGCCCAGAAGTTTTTTGGAGTCACCGCCGCGGGCTTCATGGGTCAGAAAGTAATTCAAACCGGCCATCACCGGGCGATGGGTCATTGCAATATCAGGATTCCCAAAAAATCTGAACTGGGCATCCATGTAGTCTCCCAGTGCGCCGGGAATAAACGGTGCATTGGCCCAGGGAGCCCGTTTGATACCGGTTGCGCCCACTTCTGTTGCCGTGGCGGCAGATACAATGCTGGCGCCGATCACCACACCGTGATCGGAACTCTTTGCCACCCAGACCGGCGGCATGGTGTCAGCATCCCTCCCGCTGTAGGTAAATACACGGGTTATCACTCCGTTTCTGTTTTCAGACTCGTCAGAGAAGTTTTTCAACGCAGTGGATGCCAAGGTACACCGGGCATTGGGGTGGGACAGAGGAATGGCTTTGCCGTTGCTGTCTGTCATGCCCTTTTCCCACTTTCCCTGGAAGTTGATCCCGCAATCCGGATGGGGTTCATTGTTTCCCACCCAGTGGGGAATCTGTTGATCATCGATCAGTACATTGGACCAGATCACCTCACACCCCGGATTTCTAAGGGCGTCAATCAGCATGGGATCACCCTCACGGTTCACATCCTCAACAATTCCGAAAATACCGCATTCCGGATTTATTGATCGAATGGTTTGATCTTCGGCAATCCACATCTGGGCCAGATCATCTCCGACAAACCAGGTGCCGGCCATGGCAGTGGTGGTTTTGCCGCAACCACTGGGTGCGGCCCCGGCAAACCAGGTGACCCGGTTTCCCGGCCCCTGGATCCCGGTGATGAACATATGCTCTGCCAACTCTTTTCCCTGGCCTTGGTATACGGCTTTATCCACGGCAAACCGGTGGTTTCCCTTCTTGAGGAGAAGGGTGTTGCCCGCATAGGTACATTTCCATGAAAAGGTGGTCTGAAACTTCCGGTCCATCAGGACCCGGGCATCCGGCAGATCCTCATCCCGGTTAAACCCTTCGCTGTGAACATTGGTGAAAAAGTGGCCGAGATCCGCCACCTGGGCGTCAAAATCATCGAATGCATTGCGGTACAATATTTCAGCACTATGGGAAACATAGGCGGAACTGGTGATCTCAAGGGCTGGGTTGGATACCGGTGAACCCACGGGTCCTCTCATATAAAAACCGACAATCATGGTCATATCCGCCATGATTCCGCTCAGGTGGGTCTGGATCAGTTCGGCGGCTGTGGGGCGGTCCATGCGGTTGGCCAGGGAACTGATGTGTTCCTCTGGATCGGCAATGTAGAAGGTCCGGTCAACAATCCGTCCCTGTTCCTTGGCCAGGTCGAAATGGATGGTGTGATCGGCCATGGCCAGCGGGTTTTCTTCGCCCTTATCCAGCGAGAGCTTCCTGATATATTGGCGGTCTGCCTCAGATCCGGAGTTGATAAAGACGGATTCCGGCCGGCATATTCTGATCGCATTTGCGATTTTAATCCGTACATCCGGGGTGGATATCCGGGACATTTTACCGTACTGGGTATCATCCATGAACTGTCTGAAAACATCATCAGCTTTCTCAAGTGTCGTAATGGCTCCAATTCCAGTCAGCAACTCAGTATTATCAGCCATTTTCAGCATTTTTCCTGCATCTCCTTCGTATCTCCCTGCCCCTAACACATTAATAATAAAAGTCACATACTATATTAGACTTTGAAAAAAAAGCGAAAACATGTATTAATGAAAAATTTATTCAAACAGGTAATTTCATGACATCCTATTATGCAGATTTACATAACCACACCCGGGCGTCTGACGGTGATTTTTCGCCATCCGAGCTGGTTCGGCGTGCCGCCGGTATCGGTTTGAAAGCGATCGGGATTACGGACCATGATACGATCGGCGGTCTTGAGGAGGCGGTCGAGTGCGCCCGGGATTTGGATATTGAGGTTATCCCCGGTGTTGAGGTCTCCATCCGGTTCAAGGATGACGCCTTTACCGGTACCCTTCACCTGCTGTGCTACTTTTCACAGGAAACCCTCCAAGACAAGGTGTTTAAAGAAGATCTGGCAGGGGTGTTGTCAAGGGGGCGCGGGATTGAACTGGTGACCCGGAGGGTGAAAGAGATCAATGCCGTGTTCGGCCCGAAGGGGTCGACCCCGATCTTGAGCCGTGAGTTGACGGTTGACCAGATCACCGGCTATAGCCCCAATGCATCTCGCCGCCACTTCGCCCTGGCCTTGAGCGAAATCCATGGTATCACTAAAAGGGATACGATCAACCGGATCATCTCCAATAGCAGCCCGGCCTATCTTCCCTCTGGCATCGATTTGGAGGATGCCTCTGAATTGTTGGCCCGTCAGCCGCTAATGGCGGTCCTGGCCCATCCTGCGGCCGGGTCGTTTCCGGGCGAAGGGCATTATAAAGAGGTCCTGCCGCCGGTGGCGGTGGTGGAATCGTACCTGCCCCGATTTCTGGCCGTTGGTCTTGAGGGTCTTGAGGTGTATTACCCCGGCCATACAGCGACGCATCAGGAAAAAATGCTGTCATGGGCGAAAACCCATGATCTTGTGGTAACGGGCGGGTCGGACTGCCATGATCAGACAGACCGGCCGATTGGGGTCGCCGGTATCGACCAGGTTCAGTTCAGCCGTTTCAAGCAGAGGCTTTTGCAGCGGCAGGAGAGTTAAACAGATCGAGGCCGTTAAAGCGAGACGTAAGTATATGGCTACATATGGAGGAATCCAGTGAGAAGAGATGACCGGGAAGTCACCCAAACAGATGAGATTGAAAAAATTATAGCAGCGTGTAAGGTCTGCAGGCTGGGATTTGCCGATGAGACGGCCCCTTATGTTGTGCCCCTGAATTTCGGTTATAACGCCGGGGTGCTTTATTTTCACAGTGCCCCGGAGGGAAAGAAGGTTGATCTGTTGAAGCAGAATCCAAGGGTCTGTTTTGAGATGGATCGGATCATAAAAATGATCACTCATGAGGATGCCTGTGAGTGGGGTGTGAAATATGAAAGTGTCATTGGCTACGGGCAGGCCCGTATTATTGAATCAGATGATGAAAAGGTTGAGGCACTGGACCGGATCATGAGCCAGTACTCAAAGAAATCATACAGCTATCCTGAAGATGCCTTGAAAAAGACCCTCCTGTTCAAAGTGGTGATTGAAGCGATGACCGCCAAAAGGGGGTCGTAGGGATCTAATTATTCTGCCACCTCTCCAGTTTTTCAAAGGCGTGCCGGGCCGCAGCAAAGATCTGTTCAAGTGAGACCGGCTTGGTAAAGTAGTCCTCAAAGCCGGCATATTTACAATCCGAGAGTTGAAACCGCGAAGCATATCCTGTGATGGCAAATGCGATGCTGATCGGAGATGCCTTCATCACGTTTCGGCAAAGTTCGACACCATTCATGCCCGGCAGATTCAGGTCCAGGAACATGACCAGGATGGAATGCGTCTCAAGTATGTCCAGTGCTTCTTCAGCACTCTGGGCTAGGAACACATGATAGCCTTTGGGGGTCAATGCGGAATTAAATAGATTTCTGATAGAGGACGCATCATCCACGACCAGAATTTTTTTTGTTTTCATTCACCATCCTTTAACCGGTTCATGGTTTACAATCTGCCTGATTTTATTTATACTTTTGTGGACAATACGTCACCTTATCAGAATCGATTTCATTTTTCAAACAAGGAGTGGGTATGGATTTTACGGGTCTTGCAGCGAATCTGGGCATTGACAGGGAGGATTTTATTGAGCTGGTGGAACTTTTTATCAATACCACCCGGAACGATTTGGAGAAGATGGCTGCAAGCCTGTTGTCAAGCGATAGTCAGGGGGCCGCACAGGCGGCCCATTCCATAAAGGGGGCTGCAGGAAACCTGGGATTTGTAGAGATGGCTGAAGTGGCGAAAACCCTTGAGATGGAAGCCAAAGAGGACCGGTTGGATGGATTTGACAATGGCATGGGCCAGCTGGAGCTGCAGCTGGGTGAAATTGAAAACCACGCGGGTCTATGAAAAATGGAGAGGCACTGATCATGGACAGTACACAACCCTATACCGTGCTGGCGGTGGATGACAACCTGCTGAACCTCAAACTGATCGAGAAATCTCTGGCCAAAGAGGGGTACAGGATATTCAGTGCCCAGGACGGACCCAGTGCGCGAAAGCTGGCCCTCGAAGAAAAGCCGGACCTGATTCTCCTGGATATTGAAATGCCGGGTGAAAGCGGTTTTGAAGTGATTGCCAAGTTAAAAGAGAATCCTGAAACCCACCCAATCCCAGTGCTGTTTTTAACCGGGGTCAGTGAGGTGGACGCCAAGCTTAAGGGGTTTGATCTGGGCGCAGTGGATTATATCACAAAACCGTTTCACCCCCAGGAGGTTCTTGCCCGGGTCAGGATCCACCTGAAGTTATCCATTGCCACCAATTCACTGATTGCCAACCAGGCTCAGAAATTAAGGCAGATCACCGAGGCGCAGACCGCCATGCTGCCGGCCCCGGAAGACAATCCCCATGCCCAGTTCGGTGTG
Organism: Desulfobacteraceae bacterium; assembly: GCA_004796375.1. Classification (GTDB taxonomy): domain Bacteria; phylum Desulfobacterota; class Desulfobacteria; order Desulfobacterales; family Desulfobacteraceae; genus MADRE2. Next base: position 941 of record QZLA01000136.1, on the reverse strand, counting down.
TATTACAGGGCCCTTGAGGAGGCAGGGGGGGATTTTTATGACATTCTTAATATATCGGACAACATTACCGGTTACTTTGTCGCCGATTTTTCGGGCCATGATATCAAGACCAGTTACCTGACAGCATCGGTCAAAGCACTGTTGGCACAAAACTGCACACCGGTGTATTCACCGCTGGAAAGCATGAAGTTGATTAACGATGTCCTGGTCGAAATCCTTCCGTCCGGCAAATACCTGACCGCATGTTACATTCATTTAAACCGGACCACCCGGAAACTGACCATTATCAATGCCGGCCATCCGCCAGTGGTATGTTCACCGGCCAATGGTGAGCCTTTCCTGGTCAAAATGGATGGGGATATCCTTGGGATGTTCAAGGATGTCCACTTTGGCAAGCAGATCCTGGATGTCGAAATGGAGGATAAAATATATGTTTATTCTGACGGTCTGGTCGAATCGGCCCAAAATAAAATTACCTGGGCGACAGGGGCGGAAAGCCTGCTGCCGGTGTATCAATCCATTGATGATCATCCCTATCAATATGCACCGGAAAAGCTGATCAATGAGTTGTTCGGTAAGGAGAACCTTCCGGAAGATGATATCGTGGTTTTGTGTATAAAGGTGTAAGAATGGTCGAGTCATCACAACACTTTGAAGAATCGCTGCAAGAATCCGCGATTCACGTGGTGTTTGCATCAACCCTGGATAACATTGACCGGGCGTGTGAAGTGGTGACCCGTTTTCTAAAAGGCAAGAAGGAAGATATCACGCCTGATCTCTTTGCGATTAATCTGGTACTTCGGGAGGGATTGAGCAATGCCGTGCGCCATGGGAATCAAAACAACAAAGACAAGGCGGTCACCCTGGTTGCAGATCTGGGGACACCGGGTGTGCTGAAAATTCGTATTGAGGATGAGGGGAAGGGGTTTGACTGGCGCAGG
>QZLA01000105.1 GCA_004796375.1 Desulfobacteraceae bacterium | reverse complement strand
TCCGGCCCAAGGGACAGCAGGCCGAAGAGAAAAAAGTGGTCAATGACTGCTATGAGATTCTTGAAAAAATCGGACTGGAGGAATTTGTCAATGAAATGGCCATCAACCTGCCCTATGGGGCCCAGCGACGGCTTGAGATTGCACGTGCCCTGGCCACGGATCCGTTCCTGCTGCTTCTGGACGAACCGGCCGCCGGTATGAATCCCCAGGAAACCAAGGACCTGGACGATCTGATTGTCTGGCTCAGGGATAATGAGGACCTGTCCATTTTATTGATCGAGCATGACATGAAGCTGGTCATGAGCCTGTCCGATGTTATTCATGTTGTGGATTACGGGAAAAAGATCGCCGAAGGGACACCCGAGGAGGTCAAATCCGATCCGCAAGTTATCAAAGCCTATCTTGGAGATGATTCTGAAGATGCTTAGTTTAAAAAATGTACACACATATTACGGAAATATCCACGCCCTGAAAGGGATCGATATTGAGGTCAACGAAGGCGAAGTCATTTCCCTGATCGGTGCCAATGGTGCCGGCAAATCCACCACACTGATGACGACCTGCGGGGTGGTGCCGGCAAAAAAGGGAACCGTGGAATTCAAGGGACAGGATATCACCCACATGCCCACGGACGATATCGTCAAGCTCGGGATCTGCCAGGTGCCGGAAGGGCGGAGAATCTTCCCCCATCTTACCGTGGCCGAAAACCTGGATATGGGTGCCTTCCTCAGAAATGACAAGGCCGGTATTGCAGAAGACATTGAATATGTCTACGGCCTGTTTCCGATCCTGGCCGAGCGTAAAAACCAGGCCGGCGGCACCCTGAGCGGTGGGGAACAGCAGATGCTGGCCATTTCACGGGCGCTGATGTCCCGGCCCAACGTCCTTCTCCTGGATGAACCCTCCCTGGGTCTGGCACCCATTATCGTGAAGCAGATCTTTGACATCATCAAGAAGATCAATGTCGAGCATAAAACCACCATCTTCATTGTGGAGCAGAATGCCAATCTCGCCCTCAAGGCCGCCCACCGGGGATATGTGATGGAAAACGGCGCCATCACCATGACCGATACCGGAGAGAACCTTCTGGCCAACGAAGATGTAAAAAAGGCCTACCTGGGAATTTAACCCGCCCAACACCAAACCCAAAAAGCCGGCTGCCGTTTTTTAAATGGCAGCCGGCTTTTTTTATGCCGCTATGTCCCTTGTAAAACAGGGAACGGGTTATACGCCAAGGCTCCTGCCCTGACGTCTTCGGATCATCCACACACTTGAACCGGCAAGGATCAGGACCATGATGATCTGCCCCCATTCATTCAGGGTAGGGATGGCAGGATCGAGCTGGGCCGGTCCGCCCGGATCGTAAATTATACCGTCAAACCCGGTACCGTCGCCAAGCTGGGCATCTGCCAGGCTGTATTCAACAAATGCCGTGGGCTGACCCATCAGGTTGGCAGAACCAAACACGGCGCCCGGGAGGGTATAGAACTGATCATAGTTGAAATCCGGCGGGATCGGTCCGAATTTCCTGAAGATCTGTACAGGAAGCGCTGTGGCATCGTGATAATAGATTCTCACGGTGGCACTGCTGCACTGCAGTTCAAATGACACCAGGCCATAAGTATATTCGTAGCGCTCATCAATACCCCGGGAAGCTTCGGTAAAGGTCTGCACATTCCTGAGCAGGGGGCATCCCGTAATAATTTCAACCGTCAGGTACCCCTGGTTGGTAGCGGTCAGGATGCTGGTCACATCACCCTGGAGACTGTCAGCGATGCCGTCTCCGTTTCCATCCCCACCGTTGGGTCCGCCATCTTCCATGGCATTGGGCACACCGTCATTATCTGCGTCACCAGTTCCGCTCAACGTTGTAAAAGTTTCCTGTGAGCCGTATCCCGTACCATACAGGTTGGTGGCATAGGCTCGGACATAAACCATGGTGTTCCCGGGCGCACCAGTAACCCGGCTGGTATATGATCCGATACCGGTTCCGTCGAGGGTGGTGTTGTCGGCAAT
>QZLA01000334.1 GCA_004796375.1 Desulfobacteraceae bacterium | reverse complement strand
CCGGTTCAGAGTCTGCGCGTGCATCTTTGGCAAACCCTGTCGTAAGAATCAGCAGGGTAGCAATGATCCAGACAAATCTAGTTGTCACATGTATTTTCATCATTCTGTTGCCTCTTAGTGGATCACGAGCTTTTGAGGCGTATAAAGTGGGAGGATGATGGTCGGGATTCCCGATAGCTTTTTCGCCACCAGCTTTTCAAATTTGCTGTGCTGACTGTCACCGCCGTGCATGGGAATGGCAATCTGCGGTTTGATATCTGCCACCATTTTCATGGCATACTTGGGCTTACAGGTTGGGGAGGGGTAGCCTGTGGGTACAAATGCAAGGTCAGATGCCATGGTAGACAAGTTCACATAGGCGGAGTCTCCGCCATGGAATACGCTGATTCCATCCATTGTCACCCTGAAGAGCATGATCGGTCCGATATGTTTTCCTTTGAGCGTATCAATTTTAATTTTCCCGGCAGGATATGAGCTGCCTGAGGCCGTGACAATCAGTTTGTCAGGTGGAATCTCTTTTTTCAGGTAGGACGCCATGCTCGGATCTACCGCGATAAAGGCCCGGCAGATATCGAACAATTTCAAGGCTGTGCCCTTTTCATAATGATCGCCGTGATCATGGGTGTAGATGATAAGATTTACACCATACTTCTTAATCTCATCCAGATCTGCCTTCATGAGGATCGAGGGGTCGAAGAGCACCACGTGATCCTTTGTCCGAACAATGATATTCGAGTACCCCCCAAGTGCCATCACCATGATTTCGCCAGCCGCCAGCGGGGTGGTGTAAAACCCGGCATAGGATTTTGAAAAATTTGTTTTTGCCTCGGCAGGATTATGGTTGAAGAATAATGCACCTGCGGTAAAGATGAAGAAACCGATCAAAATAGTTCGTTTCATGATAAAACTCCTATAATGTTTCCTGTTAGTGGGTTTTAAAAGATGCATTCGTCTGAAGTTCCAGCAGCTCATTTGCAAGAAGCTCAAAATTTGGGAAAACGATCCCTCCACCAGACTTTATGCCTAAATCTTTGGCTCGATTTGTAAGAAAGGTTCTGTATTTTTCAACCTCTCTGTTATGGTAGGTGCGAATTATGTAGTACCCGAATGTCTCGGAAATTTCTGTAATCGACAATAGCCCTAAGGACCTAAGCGTACCTATGAGTTCAAAGAATGACAGCAGTTCAATAAGGTTTTGCTGATTCGGGGATTTATGGAATTCTGGATCGTTGAAATCGGTTGTGATGAATTTCATGGTGTTGTACTCAATTTTCCGGAAAACATCCATCATCTCTTCAGATTCAAACGCCCTCTGATGAAGCATAGACAACAACTGGGCTTTTTCATTTATTTTTGAGTGTTTGAATTCTTCGGTGGCCTTGTTCATTTGGACAATCACAAAAATGAAACCAAGTGTTGCAATAATAGTATTGGTGATGGAAAAGATATCACTTTTTTCCAATTTCATAAGACCTCCTTCGCTCACGATCTATAAAGACTACTCTGGGAATAAGTGTGCTTGGCGCCAGGAAAAGGCAGGCCACGGTTTAAAATATGAAATGATTGCCCTAATCCCAGATTATCCTTGGCCGGAACACTGCACCGGCGCCTCTGAAAATGATACGTCCCCGTGGGGAGCCGCTGAGGAAATCAACCTTCGCACAAACCGTCAAGCCTTCAGTCACCATATCCAGGTCATCCCCTGCGCGGCCGATTCGTTCCTCGATGTCACGGTCACTGCCCACGATGCCGGGGCGTACACTGATAATTCTTGATCCTCCCATACGGACATGGATTCTGTCCAGGCGGGCATTCTCATTCATCCAGACTTTCAGGGCAAGCCAGTCCAACCGGTTGTCCTCGCCCTGGATGATTGTCGGTGTCGGGATGGGCAGGTGAAACCAGTTATAACGGTTCGGGGGATCCTCACGCTGCTCAATGAGTGTTCCCCATCCCGCATGGCGGATGGTCTCTGCATGGTCAGGATATTCAACAATCGTGTTTACACCATGGACCCAGATGTCGTACCTTTGTCTGTCAGACATGTCTGTTCTTCCTTTTTTAGTGGTTAGTTAGGTATTGAGCTGTTTCAGTGTGCTTGATTCTTGATTGAATGGCTGGAAATCCGGTCTTTAAAATATTCTATCCAGGCCATGTTCTCAGGCTCGGTAGGAGGCGTAACGGGCAGTGATTGGCAGGTGGATTTGTTCAGCCGGACGCGCTTCTCCTGCCCCCCCGGGTGGTAATACAGGAATTCACAGTGCCGGATCCTGTGGTGTGAAAAAAATCGGGCCAGATGATCCAGGTTGTCCCGGGTGGCCACAAACCCCGGGATCAGGGGAATCCTGGGTACGATATCCATATCTGACCGGAGCAGCCTTGCAAAATTGTCCAGGATCAGCCGGTTGGGCTTGCCCAGCCACGCTTCATGCGTGTCAGCATCCATGATTTTAAAATCAAAGTAGATCAGGTCGATACATGGCAGCAGGGTTGAAACCGTCTCAAAGTCGAAATATCCACAAGTCTGGACCGCGATGTGTATATGATGATCTTTCAGCACCGGCATCACCTTTGAAAGGTAATGGGGAAAACCCAATGCCTCACCCCCGGAAAAGGTAACCCCGCCGTTGGAATTGTCATAAAAGGGTTTATCCTCCAACAGTATTCGGATGAGATCCTCCGGTGTGTAGGAAATGCCTGCGGTTCGCCGTGCTAGGGTGAAGCACGGCTTGCCATTTTTACAGTTCTTGCAGTCAATGCATGCTTCCGGGTAAAACAGGGTTTGGGCCTGGTAACTCTGGGACTCGGGATTGTGGCACCAGGGGCAGGACAGGGGACACCCTTTTAAAAATACCGTGGTCCTGACCCCGGGGCCGTCTTCAAAAGACCCCCTGGCAATGTCAAAGATTAATGGCAGGCTGGGGTTCATTCTCTTCTCAGGCCCTTGCGGACAGCAGTTCTTTAAAATCATTGATTCCCAAAAGCTCGGGAATCAGCCAGAGAAGATAGATGAATTTGAACAGGTAATTCAGGTTTCCAGAGACCGACAGCTTATTATCCAGCATCCCTTCAATCACATCGGTATTTCCCGACAGCAGAAAATCAGCCATGGCCTTACCGTCTTTAAAGGTAACCGCAGTGGTCGGATCAGAAATGGCCGTATCCTTGACATCCATGCCGTCAATCCGTTTGAACAGGAAGGGAACTTTTTTGAAGATGGCGGTGACATCAATCTCTCCATCCTCGCTATGTATCACATAGGACGCTTCAAAGTCCTTGATGTTCCGCCGGTACTCCTCATTGAGCAGGAATAGCAGCCCCATGGCCTCCAGCAGCCCGTACAGCACCTTATCGAGAACCATTCCTGCGGCATGGGTCTCAATCTGGGTTTTCAGCTCTGTGAGCCGGTTTTCAATCAGTGACTGCTGAATGGCTTCTGATTGATCCTTGATTGTGTCTAACAGTCCCATGGTACACTCCTTTATGGTGTCAGCGGGACAAATTGACCTGAAGACAGTTTGTACTGGCTCCGGGCAATCAATTCATCCTGCATGGCCCTGTTCAAAGATTTAAAATAGGCGGAATAGCCTGATACCCTCACCAGGAGGTGGGGATGGGCATCAGGATCCGCCTGGGCCGCCTTGAGGGTATCATAATCATGAATATTGAACTGGATCTGCTGTCCCCCCTGGTCCATATAGGTGTGGACAATACTGCCGAACCGGTCCACATGCTCTTCTGAACCTTGAACCGGGGAGTATTTCATGTTCAATGCATAGGCACCCGGGGTGTGATCACTGTTCAGTCCGGCCACGGCACTCAGGGCCTGGGTAAGCTGGGTGTCGATTTGGGATACCGGTGTAATCCCGCTTGAAAAGGGGATGTTGGCCTTTCTGCCGCTGGGAAGCGCTCCCGTGACTTTCCCGTAGCCGGCATGGTTGGTCATGGTCCAGTAGGCTACCCGGTAGTTGCCGCCCCTGTAGTTTTCCTGGCAGTTGAAGACCTCATACTCCAGTTCAATCAGTTTTTGGGAGATCTCTTTGGCTATGGGGTGGTCAGTACCGTACTTGGGGGCATGGTTTTTAAGATAGGCAAGCAGGAGATCATGTCCTTCAAAGTTGCTGTCCACAGCAGCCACGAATTCTGCCAAGGGCAGGCGCATCATCGTGTTCTCGGGATTGAAGCAGATATCCTTGATGGCGCAGATGGAATCACAGACATCCGGAAATGCAATATGGGTGACACCGGAGGAGTTATACACGGCACCCCCGTCAATGAGATCCTTTCCATTTTCCATGGGGCCTTCAAACAAGGCAGAAAGCAACGGGGTGGGTAAATATTCCCGGTGTTTTTTCCCGTAAAGATTGTTCAGGGTAACGGCATTTTCAGCCATGTGCCGGGTCTGGGTTTTATAGGCGTGCCAGAAATCATCGAATGTCTTGAAATGATCCGGATCGCCCGTGGCTTCCCATAACGGGGTGTCTCCGGTCACGGTTGTCCGGCCGTTGTGCAGCGCCATATACAGCACCGTATACATCATCATGAATATGCTGGAGCTGGCCGAGTAATCCCTGCCTGCACTGCCAAGCTCAACACAGCCGATCACGGCGTAATCCCTTGCGTGTTCCTCTTTTTCCCCCTGGTTCACCAGGGTCTTGATATTTTCCCTGTCGTTATAGAAGGCCGGAATTGCCTTGGTGGTCAGGATCACCCGGCTGACCTCGTTGCGGTATGCCGTTGAATTGACATCCGGATGAAACCTGGCATTGACATTGGGATCCCTGATCGGTAAAAGCTCGGTGACCTTCAGCAGGAGATAGGTGAGTTCATTGACTGCATCATTGCCTGCTTTGTCCACGCCGCCCAAGGTGATGGCCGGTACTGCACCGGCACCGCCAAACAGCCGTTCTGCTGCCTGGGGAACCAGGTTGACATTGTCCGCGATCTTGAACCACAAGCATCCCGTGATATTCAGTGCCTCTTCAATGGTCAGGGTACCCGGCTCAATTTCTTTAATAAAATAGGGATAGAGAATCTGGTCCAGCCGGCCCGGATTGATGGCCATATTGGAATTTTCCGCAAATACGGCCACCTGGCAGATCCACAGGGAATTCACAGCTTCAAGATAGGTTTCGGCAGGTTGTGCAGGGACCCGGCTCAAGGTATGGGCGATCCGTGACAGGTTTTCCCTCCGAACCGGGTCAGATTCATGTTCCGCCAGTACACGGGCCGTTTCGGAGATATTTCGGGTATAATCCAGGATGCCCTGCAGGGCAATCTGCATGGATCGGTAAAATACTGCTTTTTCTGGATTTTCCCGGTTCTCCTCCTCCCTTCTGGCAGCGTCGTTCATGATGCCCCGGATACCTTTTTGGAGCACCTGTTCATAGCAGGGAGTGGTATGAGAGATGGTGGCTGCCTTTGAAACCGTATAGATGATCATTTTTTCCAGCAGACCCTGGCGGAACGGGTCCTCTTTTCGGACCTGTTCGGATATGGAACGGTCCATCCAATAGGGGAATACCTCGAAGTTCAGGATATCCGCCTCTTTCCTGCTCAGGGTCTGGGGATTGTCACTTCTCTCTCCAATGGTTCCCAGCTCCGGCCAGATACTCAGACCGAAGAACTCCGGGTAAAGGGGTGCACCCAGCGGTTTGGCCGTAGTGGCGCCGCCCAGCACGTTGTTATCATGGAACACCACCTTCCGATTGGAAAGGTATTTGGCCACGGCCTGGGCCCGGCGGACGGGCATGG
>QZLA01000351.1 GCA_004796375.1 Desulfobacteraceae bacterium | reverse complement strand
TCCCCAACCTGTAAGCCCAAGTATGCCATGAAAATGGTGGCAGATATCAAACCGCAGATTGCCATTCCCATGCACGGCGGTGACAGTCAGCACGGCAAATTTGAAAAGCTGGTGGCGAAAAAGCTATCGGGAATCCCGACCATCATCCTCCCACTTTATACGCCTCAAAAACTCGTGATCCACTAAGAGGCAACAGAATGATGAAAATACATGTGACAACTATATTTGTCTGGATCATTGCTACCCTGCTGATTCTTACGACAGGGTTTGCCAAAGATGCACGCGCAGACTCTGAACCGGTAACCGCTTTTGTCCGTGTCAACCTTGTACCCATGACAGAAGAGATCACCCTCCCTGGTCATACCCTCCTGGTGAAAGGCAAGGAGATTTTGGCCATCGGCCCCACCGGCCGGATCAAGATACCAACCCATGCCAGGATCATTGACGGGTCAGGCCTGTACCTCATGCCGGGTCTTGCTGATATGCATATGCATACTGATACGCGCTGGTTCAACGGTGGATGGCCGTCAAACCCGCTTCATTTATTTCTCGCCAACGGAGTGACCACCATCCGGGATTTCGGACCCAAGGGCAGGCCTGATGATCATGCACTTTACTGGCGGGATGAGATCAGGCAAGGCCGTATGAAGGGACCGAGCATTTATGGGGCAGGTCCTATTCTATACGGGCCGGTGGGAGATGCCGGAAAAATCATCCAAAAACAGAATCAGCAGGGCTTTGATTTTATAAAGCCCTACTCTTTTCTGTCACGAAAAGAGTTCCTGGATACGGTCCATACCGCCAAAATACTAAATTTGTATGTTGCAGGCCATATCCCTTTTGCTGTCGGCCTTGACGGCGTCCTGGCCTCAGGCATGGACGAGATTGCGCATATCGAGGAACTGGATTTTGAATTTTTAAAATTTGACCGGACACTTAATCTGGGGCATTCAGAGTGGTTCAGATACATCCTCGATCAGGCATCAGACCAGATGGCACCGCTGGCTGATCTTCCTGCGAATCAATTAAAGAAGCGGTATCAGGCAGATCTGGATCTAGTCATAAACAAGTTAAAGATAAACAATATTCCGCTGTGTACGACACTCTCGGTTGATCATATTGTGAATGAAAAGCTGTTTTACCCGGACCGCTTAAAATCACAGGCCACATCCCGATACCTGCCCCATGGATTCATCCAGCGGCTTGATCAGGGCAGGAACAGGCACCAGGTCCAGTTCAGGGGGCATGAGGACTTTGCACCGTTTCATTACAAGTTGAACCAGCTGCTGCTGCGCGAACTGTATCATCGTGGCGTCACACTTCTGGCGGGAACCGATTCAGGTCCCATGGATATGGGGCTTATACCCGGGTTTTCCCTGCATGATGAACTGCGGATATTAACCCGCAACGGATTGACCCCCTATGATGCCATTAAAACCGCTACAGTCAATGCAGCAAAGGTGATCCGGCAAATGAAAAGGGATGGGAACTTTGGAACCCTTGAGGTTGGAAAACGGGCTGATCTCCTTTTGATTCAAGGTAATCCATTCGAAAATATTGATCATCTCCAGAAAATAGAAGGTGTGATGGCCCAAGGCCGTTGGTATGACAAGGCTGACCTTGAAAAACTGATAGTTCCCGGGATACCGGTCACCGGCGCGGTCCGGCACGTCCATGAACCCGGCGGCAGGCATTTCACCTACTTTGAAGTTCTCATCGGAAACACCTTTCCCGGTAGACTCCCGGAATCCATCGAATCCATTTCCATTACCGGGCCAAATGGAAGATTGCCGGTTAAAAAAGAGATGTTCACCTATCTTCACGGTCCCAGGGATTTCTGGATCAAGTTGCCCGGGATCCCTGACACTGGGACATACACCTTTGAAGTAACCAGCGGCAATCTGATTGGTACAGGTATCGATATCCAGGCTCAAGTGAAAACCATCCCCCTTCCGGACGTTACCCGTTTCACCCCATCCAACGGCAGTACCCTGAAAAAGGGCGAGCCGGTATTTTCATGGCAAGGGGTTGAATCAGTCGAACCGCTGTACTACCGCCTGGAGATCAATCAAATGTATGGCCCGCGGGTCTATTCTACGGGCTATGTCAGGAATATGACCTCACATGCCCTTCCCAAAGGGAAATTAACCCCTGGAGAATCATACCGCTGGCGCATCCGGGTTACTGACAGCAGCCAATGGGCAGATGTCCAGAACCGGTCTCACAGTGACTGGCAGAACTTCAGGTTTACTCCGTAGACCCCGGTCCCTGGCCGTTCTCATAATTTAATTTACTATCGAGGTGAACATGAAAAAATGCATGTGTGTATTCGTATGTTGCCTTGCACTTTGGGGGTGTTCGCAGGATTATTCTGGCCTGCCACAACTGATTGTGGATTTTAAGTGGCCGGAAAAACGCATCCATCTATCCCCTGAAATCACACTGGGAAATATGCCTGCCGGTGCGGTTCAAATCGAAGTCAGCATGTTTGATCTGGATAACAGATACCCCCATGGCGGTGGAAGCATCGATTACAATGGTTCAAATACCATTGCCGTTGGGGCACTTAAAAATTACGAAGGCCCCTCCCCGATATATGGCGCACCCCGTTATGAAATATCCGTCAAAGCACTGGATTCAAAAGGGGACGTGGTGGCTTTCGGGAAAAAAATGAAACGGTTTCCACCTGACGAACAGGGATAGTCAATCATTGCACTAGCTCCAGAGCAATATGTGGGCAAATGCACCTGGGGTGACGGTTTGATTTAATCGGTGATTTGAGTTATCCTGCTTCTGACAGCTGTGTTATTCCCTTAAGAGATTTGAATGACCAATAAACGGGAGATCCTGTATGGCAGAGTATCCCTTTATCCGCAGGTGTATCACGGAGACCATGGAGGGGCTGCGCGAAGGCTTGACCCTTTTCTCGGCATCAAGCCGTACGGCAGTGATCTATTCCATCAAGCCCGATGATCCTATTTTCATCTTTGATCCACAGAATCTTCTCATCGGACATGAACCCAAATTCAAAGAGTTGTATATCGACTCGGATGACTGGCATAAAAAGAACTCACTCAGGTATGACAAAAAGAAGTTCAGCAATGTGATCCCTGAAAAAAACCTGGAACTGGCCGGCCTGATATCCTATGGCGGCCGTTCAAGCTCAGTGGGATACCAGATGTGGTTTACGGATCACCATCCGGACATGTGTTGTATCGGGCCCACGGAACGATGGCTGGAACAGGCTGTATACCGGTTCTCCCATGACATTGCCAATGAAGAGGAGCTGTATACCGGCATTTCTGGAGGTTTCTTAAAAGAGTACGCCACCCATGCGGTCCGGGATTACCTGGTGGATGAAATGAATGTTCTGCTTGGATGGGATACACAGATAAGGGTTTATCCGATCCTGGAAGCCATACTTAAAATATCCAGAACACCTGAAGAGGGGGAATGGCCCATCGGTAAGCTGATGTTTGTTGAAAAGCAATCCCTGGATAAAATGAATTTTACTGCAGAGTTTCCGGAAGAGGAACAACCCGTACTCGATAATGTCAAACATATCCGGAAGCTGCTTCAGACCGTCGAAAACTCAGATTTGAAGCTGGTTGCGGCTGAAAATACCATCATAGGGATCTCCGGGGAGGACCACCCTGACTTTTCCATCACCGCCGATTTTAGAGGAAAATACGGGTTTTTAAAACTTAATAAAAACAGGGTCTGTTCGTTTTCCGACGGCAGTTTTCAATCCACTACCCGTAAAGCCAAATTGGTGCAGGTTGAAGAGGCACTGATGGATTCGGACATGGATCCCGAAGATGCAACCGATCTGTTTAAAATTATCACCGGCATTGTGCACAATGCCGCTAGCCAGCGCCATGGCTGCACCATCGTCGTGGATCTGAATGAACATCCGGGTTTCATGATGGGCCACTCCCTCGTAAACCCGCTCGATCTCAGAAACCCTGAAAGCCTTGAACTGGCCAAATCCCTGTCCAAGGTGGACGGGGCACTTCATATCGGGGCCGACCTGAAACTCCATGACTTTGCCTGCCTTTTAGAAGGCAGTTATGTGCCCGGCGAAAGCCGCGGACGGGGTGCCCGGTTTAACTCTGCACTTCGATTCACCGCAGAACATGAGAGTATGATTGTTATTGTTGTTTCGTCTGACAACCCGGTTTCGGTCATGATGGGCGGTACTGTTCTTGAAACCAAATGGAAACATGAAGCGTCACTCATCTGTAAGATACCCGTCCCCCTTGAGCACTGGGTGGCTGCTTCTGACTAAAACAAGGAACCACTGATATTGAACCTGTGGAAGTCGTACTGCAGGTAACTTCAACCCTATTAAATTCAAGAGGAGGGTAAGATGGAAATGGTTAAAAAGTCAACTACATGGATCCTGATTCTTTTTCTGTTCTTTACAGTAACCAGCAGCACCTTTGCAGCAGAGGCAAGCAAATCTCTATTCGTCAATTTGACCAGCAATGACATGGATCGCGCGGCAATGGCTATTACATTCTCAACCCGGGTAAGAACCCAGAAACAGATACCGGCGACCATTTTCCTGAATGTTGACGGTGTCAGGCTGGTCAACCGGAATATCCCAGGCAGTACCCATGTCAGCGGCAAAACACTCCAGGAGATGCTGATTGCATTTATGGCAGCCGGCGGCAAGGTGATCGCCTGCCCCATGTGCATGAAAAATGTGGGCGGTATGAAAAAGACAGACCTGATTGACGGGGTGGTTGTCGGCGGCTCAGATGTCACCTGGCCGGCCCTGTTTGCAGACAACACCACGGTGCTCAACTATTGAAAATAACCGATATCCCGTGTAGCCGGCCCTTTTTCTAAAACGTTTACCTATTTGAACAGGGCACTGACGCTTTCCCCGGTGTGAATCCGCTGGATCGCCTGGGCAAAAAGGAATGCCGTGGACAGCACCCTCAACCCGTTAAAGTGCTTCTCTTCGGGTATATGTACGGTATTGGACACAACGATTTCGGTGATGGGTGATTGGGACAGGTTTTCAACGGCATTACCGCAGAGTACGGGATGGGTCGCTCCGACGTAGATATCCCTTACACCCGCCTGCTCAAGCGTGTTGACCGTCGTGACCAGGGTGCCGCCGGTGGAGATCTCGTCATCAAACACGATCACATCCTTGTCTTTGACATCGCCGACCACCAGCCCCTGTTTAACTTCTGAGTCACTGACCCGGCGCTTGTCAATAATGGCCATGGAGGTGTTCAGCCGTTTGGCAAACCGCCCTGCCCGTTTGGCACCGCCGGCATCGGTGGCCACGACGACGACTTGTGACAGGTCCAGTTTTTGGGTAAAGTAGTCGCAGATAGTCGGCACAGCCGTGAGGTGATCCACGGGCATGCTGAAAAACCCGTGGACTGAATCTGCGTGAAGATCCATGGTCAGGACCCGGTCAGCTCCGGCTGTTTTTAGCAGATCGGCAATAAGCCGTCCGGTAATGGAAATCCTTGGTGCATCTTTCTTGTCGGACCTGGCGTAGGAGTAATAGGGAATGACGGCGGTAATCCGACGGGCTGATGCACTTCGCAAGGCATCCAGGATCATCATGAGCCCCATGATATGATCGCTTGCCGGCTCGGTCAGGGACTGAACCACAAATACATCCTTTTCCCGGACACTTTCTTTGATCTGGACAAACAGGTTGTCATTTGAAAACCGGGAGATGGTAAGCCGGCTTAACGGAATATCGATATGATCACAGATCTCTTTGGCCAATGGGGTGTTGGAACCGCCTGAAAACACCTTCAAGTCATCATTCATGTCTGCCTGATCTCCTTGTTGATTCCTGCCTGTTCATACCAGGTTTCATCCCAAAAGACCAGAGCCTAAACCCATTATACAGGAGGTAAAAAAATGAAAATACTTCATTTAAGCGATCTGCATTTTCATTCAGACAACAGCAAGAATCAAGACATTTTAAGCACGCTTAGGAACGTCGAAAAAAACTACCCGGATCATATCATCGTGATCACCGGTGATATTGTGGATGACGGGTCTGAAAAACAGTACAAGAATGCCCGCGATGCACTGAAAACGTTTGATGGGAGGGTCTTCATAGCCCCGGGAAACCATGATTTCGGAGCTATCGGCAATTTTTACAGCAGGGAAAAAGCCGATCGGTTTGACGAATTTCTGTCCATCCCTCTCAATCAGGGGGGCACCTTCCTGCGTGAAAACAAGCCGGTGGTCAATGTAAAAACCGACGAGAGTGATATCGTGATGTTTATAGCCCTGGATACCAACCTGGAAACCTATCACCCGTTTGATTTTGCATGCGGAGAAGTCGGAGAGTTCCAACTGGCAGAACTTGATATGCTTCTTTCAAACCCCACGGTCCCTGAAATGAAAAAGGTGCTGTTCTTTCATCATCACCCCTTTATGCGGAACGACCCCTTCATGGAACTCAAAGATGCCGGGGAATTGGCCCGTATTATTTACAACCGCATAGATGTCGTGTTATTCGGACATAAACACGTTATGGACTCTTGGAAAAACAGATGGGGTGTTCCATATATGCTCGCCGCTGACAACTCTCCAGGGAAAACCAGTGCCGGGGAAATCACCATTGAAAATGGCGCTCTTTCTATTGACCATGTAAAGATCTGATCCTTAACCGTGGATAGGTGTCGGAATTTTATGATGCAAGATCAAAAAAGCATACGGATTGCAGATGCTATCTTCCGTTCCTGGGAAAATGGCATGGTGCTGTCCCGTGATGTCCTGTTTTTCATGGAATCGACTTTCGGGATCACCTCTTTTCAAGAGCTTGAAGCCCTGATCCGTGATAACAGCAACCCGGACCGGGATACCCTGCTGGAGCTTATATTTTATCCCGATCTTTCTGTGCGGCTTGCCATCGAGCCCTTATTGGAAGGACAGGGGCTCAGCCAAGCGATTGTCTCTGAGATCGAAACCATTTTAGCGGCAGATCATGAACAGGTCAGAATCAGCTACTCCCCCGGGAAGCGCCCTGTGCTTGCCAATAGCTGCGGACATCATATCACATCTTTTGTTCGTCGGTTGTATCTTGACAGGGATATCGATCCTGGAATCTGCGATGCATTGAGCCGGCATTATCCTGAACCCATCGCCCTTGAGTGCCGTGTCAGTATCCGTTGCACGAATATCAATTGGAGCGGCCTCAAAAAGCAATTGTTAGGCCGTTTTATCCAAAACGCCAGCCTGCACGGGGAATTTGTCGATCTGTTTGAAATGGTCCTCGGACTGCTATCTGATGCACCGGATCGTGGACCCCTCGAGTACCATTTTATGAGACGGCAGCAGCAGGAAAAGGATCTGCTTCTTGATATTCAACGGTTTGAAGAAAAGCGTGACCGCTTCAGCATGGAATACCTCATGATGTCCAGGTATCCGGTGCCCACGGACTCCATTGAAAATGTCATGAAAAGAGTTCACTTGATGGGATTGATCAACGCGACCCTTGGGATTGACATGGCTGTTACACATGATCAAACATTCCAGCGAGGCAAACATGCCCGACTATAAACACCCCGGCGTTTATATTGATGAAGCCCCCGGACATCCAAAGTCCATAAAAGCGGTGCAGACCGCAGTCACTGCATTTGTGGGCAGAGCAGTGAACGGAGCTGTGGATCAACCGGAATCGGTGCACACGTTTAAGGAATACACACTGAAATTCGGTGATATTTTGTCCGTGGGCGATACGATGGGATTGGCGGTCCAACTCTTTTTTGTCAATGGCGGCAAACGTGCGGTGATCTGCCGTATAGACGATGATTTTTATCAACGCGCTTCAGCGGCTGACTTTGACGGCTATCTGCAAAAAACACTGGGAAAAATCAAACATATCAATACCATTGTATTGCCCGGAGAATTCCTGCCTGATGACGGGTCTGACAATCCAATAATCAAGGCCGCAGTATCTCACTGTGAAAAGATGAAAAACCGGGTCGTAATAATTGATCCCCCTCCAGGACAGTCGCTTTATCAGGCAGGTGCGCTCAATAGCCTGCCCCTTCCGGCATCATCCTATGCAGTGCTCTATTACCCGTGGGTGGCGGTGAGGAGCCCGGTGTACAAGGCAGGAACGGCTCCTGATGAAAGAAAAAACCTGAGGGTTGCACCCTCATCATTTGCTGCAGGTATATGGTCAAGATGTGATGAAAAAACGGGGGTCTGGAAGGCTCCTGCCGGAGTTAAAGCGAGTCTTGCAGGCAGCGCTGGCCTGATCGATAAGGTGAGTGACCATGACATGGAGCTGCTCAATCCGCAGGGTATAAACTGTATCAGAGCGTTTCCCGGGAGCGGGCCGGTGCTCTGGGGAGCCCGGACACTTGGGGCGACCTCTGATCCGGAATTCAGGTATATATCGGTACGGCGAACAGCCATCATGATTCAACAGAGCATCTTTGAGGGAATTCAATGGGCAGTATTTGAACCCAATGCCCCGCCCCTGTGGGCTAACCTGCGCAGTTCGATCGGTTCATTCATGGATGTTTTGTTCAGGGCCGGCGCATTCCAGGGTCACACCGCGTCAGGTGCCTATTTTGTCCGGTGCGGATTGGGAGACACCATGACACAATCGGATGTTGATGCAGGCCGGGTTATTGTTCATGTCGGATTTGCCCCACTCAGGCCTGCTGAATTTATCATCATCCCTATTGATCTGGCGGTGAGGCCGGGCTGAATACCATGATGCTCAATGGTCTGAACTCAAATGTCAGGTCCCAGAACCGATTCGATCTTTGCGATGAGCAGGTTGATGGCCACGGTGTTCATGCCCCCGTTGGGGATAATGATATCTGCATAACGTTTAGAGGTTTCTACGAACTGGTCATGCATGGGCTTGACCGTCTTCAGGTACTGTGCCACGACCGACTCCCGGGTTCGGCCCCGCTCCAGGATATCACGCTCCATCCTACGGATAAACCGGTGATCCGAATCAGCATCCACATAGATTTTAAGATTCATCAGATTCCTGAGGGCCTCATCACTGAATATCAGGATCCCGTCAACAATGATAATGGTTGCAGGATGGATCAGCAGTGTTTCTGTTTTACGCAGGTGATTGGAAAAATCATATTGGGGGGCGGTGACCGGTCGCCCACAAGCCAGTTCCTTGAGATGGGTGATGATCAGGCTGGTCTCAAGGGCATCGGGGTGATCATAGTTGAGCCCGGAGCGCTCATTAAAGGACAGGTGGGGGTTGTGCTTGTAATACCAGTCATGCTGGAGAATCACGGCGTTTTCCGGGCTGATCTTTTCCAGTATTTTATTGATGACCGTGGTTTTGCCGGAACCGGAACCACCGGCAATACCGATCACATAAGATGTCTGTGGATTCATAAGTGTGCTCCTTTTTTGCGTCAATGGATAATATAAACCCTGTTAATTGTCAAACCAGGAGGTGAATTATGGCAAAGGTACTGATTTTTAATTTTGACGGCACCGGTAACGAGCCGGAAGATGCAGTCCAGGAAGTCAAGGACAGCGGTGAGTTTGAGGATGAAAGCATCACCAATGTGCTCAAATTCCACCTGCTTTTGGGTGGTGCCCTGAAAAAGGGAGAGAACCAGGCCCTGCCCGGCGGCAACCGGACCTTTTACTACAATGGTGTGGGAACCTATGGCAACTTTTTTGAACGCCTGCTGAACAAGGGGTTGGCCTTTGAAAAATGGGATGTGGCCAAAATCATCAATCTGGCCATGGCTGATTTCGACAACTACTATGAAGATGAAAACTTTGACAAGGTACTGGTCACAGGTTTCAGCAGGGGCGCTGCCATTGCCCGGCGGTTTGCCAGCCTGATCAATGGAAAAGTCAAGGATAGCGGGATCATTGAAGCGGTGTTTGACACGGTGGCATCCATCGGAATGCCCGATATGAACAGCGCTGACCGGCCGAGCTCCGATGTGGTATTTGAACATGGGTGCACCCTGCCCGACAATGTTGAGAAGGCTCTGCATCTCGTATCCCTGGATGACAAACGGCGCGCGTTCCAGCCCACCCTCATGAATCATGAGGAAAAGGTACGGGAGGTGTGGTTCCCCGGCGGCCATTCCGATGTCGGCGGCGGGTTCTATTATGATGGTCTGTCTGATAATGCCATGCACTTCTTCCTTGACTGGATCCTTGATCTCGGGCTGGGAATTGAGCTCAAGAGAGCGGATCAGATCGATTATGGAAATATACTGGACACGACCCGGAAATTCATTATCGGGCAGGATGATGTCCAGGTAGACCCCGACCCCTTGGGAATAATGCACCAGCAGAAGCGGGGGCCGATTTCTTCTTTGATCACTTTGACCGACCGGCGGTGCTGCGTGATTGAAAATGACCGTATCAAGGAGGATGCCAGACCCCTGGTTCACTGGTCGGTTGCCGAACGCCTGGCCAGTGATCGCAATTACAAACCCAAGTCCCTAAAAAATATTCCCCATGAAATCCTTACGAAAACCGGGGATATAATAGAAAAAACCGGCTTCACAGACCACAGGCCGCAAAAATCATAAGCAGCACTCTGCTGTCATTGATTAACCCGTTTATCATCTGGAGGTGGAATGGATCAATCATCAGCACAAGACCTGCAGCAAGGCGTCATGCTGGTTGTCGGAATCATAACGCTATGCTCGGTTTACGCCAGTACGGCTTACTCTTTTTTAAAGTACCGGATCCCCAAAAAGAGGCGAGAGTATGAGCGGGTCCGTAAGCTGCTCGGCCTGGCATTAGAGACAACTGAAGGAGATGCGAAGGAAGAGGAGGAGGATCTGATTACCCGGATCTTCCAGGATGAATTCAGAGGGGTGGATTACGTGCTTCCTGTGACGTTTGTCACGGTGTTTACCATTTTAGGCCTTTGGGTGCTGTTTTCAGGGAAAACCCCGCTGATCCTGTCAGGCATCTTTGACCTGTCTGACTGCAGTTCCAAAAAAGACCTCTTATGCTACTCGAGATTGAGCCTTCTGGCTATTGGAATGGCTGTATTGGGCGCATATGTCTGGTCCCTGCAGTATATCGTGCGGCGGCTGATCAACATGGATCTTGCGCCCAATGCCTTTTACAGTATCGGCACCCGGATGGTCCTTGCCACGTTTACCTCTGTGGTCCTGTACCACCTGATCCAGTCCTTTGAAGACCCGATCAAGAATGAGATGATCGGCAACCTGCCCGCCCTGGCCTTCCTGACCGGGATGTTTCCCCAACGGATACTCAAATTCATCCAGGAAAAAACCCTGAGCATGATGCCGTCGGAAACCAAAGCGTCTCCCCTGCCTTTGACCATGATTGAAGGGATGACCCTGTTCAACCGGGTACGGTTGGCTGAACTCAATATTGACAATGCACAAAACCTGGCCAATGCCAATATCCGGGAGCTGATTGTCCGGACACCGTTCAATCCGCTGCTGATTTTCGACTGGCTGACACAGGCAAAACTGTATATTTATGCTAAAAAGGATATCACGGCGCTTCGCAAGGCCGCCATCCGGACCAACTTTGACCTGATTCATGCCCAAAGAAGGGGGGATCTTTCCCAGGTGGCGGATGTATCCGGAATTGAATTAAAACGCCTTGAAATGATATGCCACTCGGTGGAGGAAGACCTGAAGAACAGTTTCCTTGAAACCGTCCGCACTAACCTGACAAAACTATAGTCATGCACGGCTTTGCCATGCATGGGAGGGCCTTGCAGATGCAACAGCATAGGGTTCAAAATCCATCCCGGGCATCTGCAGGGCAAAGGGGCTTGAGGGCCGATCAGTTTTTAACAGCCAGGACCGGGCAGGTAGCCTCAAGAATAATGTACTGGGCGGTTGATCCGAAAATCAGTTTCCCTACTTTTGACTGTTTCTGGACACCGATGATAATCTGATCAATATCCTTTTCCGTGGCATATTGAACAATATCCTCACCCGCTTCCATGCCCCGGATCAGGACGTGGGTTTCGCACTCGATTCCCTCGGTATCAAACGTGTTTCGCTTGACATCGTCCAGGTGAGTTTCGAGTTCTTCAATTCCCCGCTGACTGGCGTCGGACGGGCAGGTTCTGACCAGATACACGGTTGCATTAAACGCCTTGGCCATTTTAATTGTTTCAGGCAGCATGGTATCGGCAAAGGCTGAGTCATACGCAACGAGTATTTTCATGATAACCTCCTAAAAAGTAGATTTATTTTGTTCAGTAAACACGCTGTTTTCATCACCCCTGAATTAGCAAAGATCGTACCGGATAAAAATAGAGCAGAAAATTATCAGGGTGTCGTGAAGGCGCCGTTTAAATCTCATGAAACACCCCTTAAGTCAAGAGTAAAAATCCAATAGTGCGACACCCCGTGGAAAAACCGCGGAAAACATGCAAAAAAATAAAAATTACATGACTGACTGTAAATTTTCTTTACATTTTATTTACACCACCCCTTGCAGATGCTCTTCACGGTCTGCTGCCCGGTATTGAGTATTTGACAAAACAGGATATTTTAGTAAAATAGTACCCATACACACGGTACAGCCCTCCGAACTGCCTGATGATCCCATAATGCTCCCCCTGATATTCCAATTGAGTGCTGCTGCTTAGCTGGTTTATATGTATCAACATACTGTGAACCGGGTGGTACTATGTCACAGCATCATAAAAAGCTGTCAGCGCATGAGATTCTGAAGAAAGAAACCGGCGACATCCTTACACCGGGCCGGATAGCCCATGGCCTGATTACCCTGATTGCCGTATCGTGGGCACTTTTTCAATTGTCGCTCGCCGGGTTCCTCATACTCAACAGCACCTATGAACGGGCGATTCACCTCGCCTTTGCAATCCTGCTGGTTTTTCTGACCATCCCATGCATTAAAACCCCCCTTAAAAAACTGTCATTTCTTTCCTCAACCACATCCATCCCGGTCATGGATTACCTCCTTGCCTTTGCAGCTTCATTTTCAGCACTCTATCTTGCCATTGACTATGAAGGGATCAACATGCGCCTGGGCAGCCCCAACCTGGTGGATCTGGTTGTCGGGGTGCTCCTGGTGATCCTTCTGCTGGAAGCGGCCAGGAGGGCCATCGGCCCTGCATTGTCAGTCATTGCACTGATGTTTACGGCCTATGCCTTTATGGGGCCCTACATGCCCGATTTCATGGCGTTCAAAGGGGTTTCCCTGACAAGATTCTTAAGCAGCATTACCCTGTCCACAGAAGGGATTTACGGCATTCCACTCGGGGTGTCATCATCCATTGTTTTCCTGTTCGTCCTTTTGGGCGCCCTCCTGGAAAAGGCCGGCGCCGGGCAGTTCTTCACGAATCTTGCTCTCTCCTTTCTCGGCCGGTACAAAGGTGGTGCAGCAAAAGCCGCCGTGGTGGCCAGCGGCGCCACGGGCCTCATCTCCGGATCAAGCATCGCCAATATCGTCACCACCGGTCCGTTCACCATTCCGCTGATAAAAAAAATCGGTTACCCGGCCAAAAAGGCGGCGGCAACCGAAGTGGCCTCCAGTACCGACGGGCAGCTGATGCCTCCCATCATGGGCGCGGCTGCCTTCATTATCGCCGAATATGTTAACGTTCCTTACCTGGAGGTGGTTAAGGCTGCTGCCATACCGGCACTGGTGTCCTATTTCGGCCTGTTCTGCATCACGCACCTTGAGGCATCCAAGCACGGCATCAAGGGGTTGGCACCGGAGGATATCCCCGGATTCATGGACACCCTGAAAAAAGGGATCCACTATCTGCTGCCCATTGGTGTGCTCCTGTATGAACTGGTGTACCAAAGACATACCCCCATGCTGGCGGCGTATAAGGCGATCAACCTGATGCTGGTTGTAATTTTTTATCAGGAAATTTACCGCGCCATAAAAATGAAACAAGGGATGATTCAAGGAGTGAAACGTGCCATTCATCTGATCTTCAGTGGCTTGGTCAAGGGATCCAAAAACATGATATCCGTTGCCCTGGCCTGTGCAGCCGCGGGAATTATCGTCGGGATCGTGAATATGGGTATTGGCGGTATGATATCCGAGGTGGTCGAGTTCCTTTCAAAGGGCAACTTATTTCTTTTGCTTTTTATCACGGCCCTGGCAAGCCTGTTAATCGGTATGGGCCTGCCCACCACGGCCACCTACATTGTCATGGCATCCCTTACCGCCCCGATTATCGTGGTCGTCGGTGGAAATTACGGGTATGTCATTCCAATCATGGCAGCCCATCTGTTCTGTTTCTACTTTGGTATTTTAGCAGATGATACCCCTCCGGTGGGGCTCGCGGCCTATGCCGCCTCAGCCATTGCAGATTCCAAACCTATTCCCACAGGGATACAGGGGTTTCTGTATGACATCAGAACGTCAGTGATCGCTTTCCTGTTTGTACTGAATCCGGACCTGATCCTTCATAATATCCATTCGTGGCCCCATGGATTGATGATATTTGCCATGGCTCTGGTCGGGATTGCCTGCTTTGAATGTTTTGCCCAGGCATGGAGCCTGATACGGATAAAATGGTATGAAGCACCGTTATTTTTAATGGGTGCGTTTATCGTGTTCCATCCCGGTGGGGTGGCCACCTTCCTGAACATCGACCAGGCGT
>QZLA01000236.1 GCA_004796375.1 Desulfobacteraceae bacterium | reverse complement strand
TGCTTTTATATTCGCAGGAAGAAAACATCTGCACCCCCTTCCGTTTCAATTCCATTCGGTGGATCCAGCCGGTGGTTTTACCCAGGCCGGCCCCCACTTTCGTGGCTTTGCGCTGCAGCAGGTAAATTTGTCTTGGCGCAGGGGTAGGCTGGGGTGACACCCCCTCTATCCCTGCCCGTGCCTCAAGGGCCATATCGATTCCCCACTCGGCCATGAACGATGGGATATCCTGAGCGTCTGACTCTTCTTCGTGGAGGAGGAATTCACAGATATCAAAACCGATACCACCGGCGCCGATGACGGCGACCTTTTGGCCCACCTCGGCACCCCTCATCACATCCAGATAGGTTAATACCTTGGGATGATTAATCCCTTGAATCCCGGGTTTGCGCGGGGTGATGCCCGTGGCCAGAATCACCTCGTCATAGCGTCCCTGTTCCAGGATCTGGCCGCTAACTTCTGTATCCAGTCTCAGTTCCACACCGGCGAGTTCGATTTGCCTGCGAAAATAACGGATGGTTTCGTAAAATTCCTCTTTGCCCGGAATTCTCTTGGCAATATTGAACTGGCCGCCGATCTCCCCGGCAGCCTCAAACAGGGTCACCCGGTGGCCCCGGCCTGCTGCAGTCACCGCAAAAGCCAAGCCTGCAGGACCGGCACCCACCACAGCCACTTTCTTCGGCTGCCCCGCAGGTTGAATCACGATCTCGGTTTCATGACACGCCAAGGGGTTCACCAGGCAGCTGGCCACCCTGGCTTCAAAGATATGATCCAGGCAGGCCTGGTTGCATCCGATACAGGTGTTGATCTCGTCCGTGCGCTGTTCTGCGGCCTTTAGGACAAACGCCGGATCCGCAAGAAAGGGCCGCGCCATGGACACCATGTCGGCATCCCCTTGGGCCAGGACCTGTTCCGCCACATCCGGCATATTGATTCGGTTGGAAGTGATCATGGGAATCGTCAGTGCGGCCTTGACCTTGGCCGTGGCCCAGGTAAAAGCGGCCCGGGGAACCCGGGTGGCAATGGTCGGAATCCTGGCTTCGTGCCAGCCGATCCCCGTGTTGATCAGCGTGGCCCCTGCCTGTTCAATGGCCCGGCCAAGGAAGATCACTTCATCCAGAGAACTTCCCCCCTCCACCAGGTCCAGGACAGACAAACGGTATATGATGATAAACTCAGGGCCCACGGCCTTGCGAACCTGCCTGACGATCTCAAGGGGAAACCGGATCCGGTTCTCATAATCGCCGCCCCACTGGTCATCCCTGTGGTTGGTGCGCCGGGCAATAAACTGGTTGATCAGGTAGCCTTCAGACCCCATGATCTCCACGCCATCATACCCCGCATCTTTGGCCAGCACGGCAGCCCTGACAAAGTCCCGGATCTGCTGCTCGACGCCCTCATGGGTCAATGCCTTGGGCTCGAACGGGCTGATAGGTGCTTTTATGGCTGACGGTGCCACTGACTCCGGGTTGAACGCATACCGGCCCGTGTGAAGGATCTGCATGCAGATCTTCCCGCCCGCCTCATGCACCGCTTGGGTCACCACACGGTGCTTGGCCGCATCTTCTTCCGTGGCCATCAGCGCTGCCCCCGCATAAACCGCACCCTCCGGGTTGGGGCCGATCCCGCCGGTGACGATGAGTCCCACACCACCCCGGGCACGCTGGGCATAGAATTCCGCCATCCGGTTGAACCCTTCTGGCTGCTCCTCCAGCCCCAGGTGCATGGACCCCATCAATACCCGGTTTTTGAGCGTGGTAAATCCCAGATCCAGTGGAGCAAGCAGATGGGGAAAGGTTGGATGTTGGACATGGTTTTTCATGGCTGTTGCTCCCTTTCTTGATTCAGGTGAATGCCATAGATAACGCCCGATGATGGATGTAGAACATGTCAAACCCCGAGTCGTTTATATCAGGAACTGACTTAGATGACACTTTTGTTGTTGTGTGTATTTCATTCAAAGTCAAGTAAAATTGTTTCCATCAACTGATCAAGGCAGCAGCAGCTGGATAATCGAAAGGATCAACCGCTGCAAAAAATCGATCACCGGGTCTAAGACACCCAGGTAGAGCAACCCGATTACAATGAGGAAACCGAACCGTTCAAGACGCACCAGAAAGACCTGAACATTCTGGGGTGCAAATCCCAGGAGGATTTTTGATCCGTCCAGGGGCGGCACCGGTATCAGGTTAAAGGCGGCCAGGATAATGTTGATTTTTGCAAAGAAATACAGGAGCAGTCCGGACATGCTGGATTCCGGTAAAGCGAGCAGACTGTAAAGGAAAAGGGCAATGAACGCCAGTATGATATTTGCGACAATACCGGCAGAAGAGACCAGGATCATCCCCTTGCGAAAGTCCTGGATCCGGCTGAAATTTACCGGCACCGGCTTTGCCCAGCCAAACCCGACAATAAACAGCATCAGGGTGCCCAAGGGATCAAGGTGCCTGAGCGGGTTCAGGCTCAGCCGGCCAAGGTCTTTGGCCGTGGAATCCCCCAGGCGGTAGGCCACCCATCCATGGGCCAGCTCATGAAAAATAATGGCATACATCAGTGGTATGGCAATGATGAAAAATGCGATCGGATTGTTAACTAACAGGCTGAAAAGCCCCATAATGTCTTCCTTAGAATTAGGTCACCCTTCTACTATGATGACATTTGGCATATTGATATAGATTGCACCCTATGTCAATCCGGATTGTCCTGCATGTTTGAATCGCTTGATGTTGCATCTTCTCCATAGGGAGTTGACGCAGGCCTGAACTTCCTTATATTTCAGGTATGATTGCGTAAACTTACCGCCCCCTGGGAGAGACCATGTCTGAAGAAAAAAAGAACGACCCGCCCGTGATTGACAGCCAGGACCTTGAAATGGCCCGGATCATCATTGACAACAGCCCGGTTGTCCTGTTCCGGCGAATTGCCGGAGATGACCCGAAACTGACCTATGTGTCCGATAATATCAGAAACTACGGGTATACGGCAGAGCAGCTGCTGAGCGGTGAGGTTATGTTCAGAGACATGGTTCACCCGGATGATATGGACCGGCTCCGTGATGAAATAGAATCATATGCCGCGCAGAACATTGAAAACTACAACCAGTGGTACCGGATCGTCACAAAAAGCGGTGATGTCAGGTGGCTTGAGGACCGGACATCGGTGATCCGGGATGAAGCAGGCACCGCCCTTTTCAACCAGGGAGTCCTGGTGGACATCACCGAGCGAAAAGAGGTTGAGATCGCCCTGGCCAAAAGCGAGGAAAAATACCGCAGAATCGTATCCACCACGGCAGAAGGGTTCATCCTGGTCGACCCCGATATGAACATTATCGACGTGAACCAGTCGTTCTGCAGGCTGCTGGGTTATGACCGGGATGAGATCATCGGTCATCCGCCATCCCATTTTGCAGCGCCTGAATTTGCCGCCTGGCTCCTGGCAAATCAAAATCAATCAGCCCATGAAGAGGCCATGGAAATCGAGGGACAGTTTATTGCCCGTGACAACCGGGATGTGCCGGTGATCCTGCACATCAGTCCCTTGACCGATGATGACGGCAGATTGCTGGGGACCATGGCCTTTGTCACGGATATGACCGAGCATAAAAAAGCACTGGCCCTGGCCAGCGAAGTCCAGAAAAGCCTGATGCCCCAGGAGGAGCCGCGGATCAACGGATTTGATATTGCCGGCAAGAACCAGTCCTGCGATGAAGTCGGCGGGGATTATTTTGATTTTATCATCGGGGGGCAGTCCCAGAAACCGTTCCATGTGGTGATCGGGGATGTCACCGGTCACGGGGTGGATGCCGCGCTTTTTATGACCACGGCCCGGGGGTTTTTGCGGATGCGGGCGGCCCAGCCCGGTGACGCCGGGCAGATTATCACCGATATGAACCGCCACCTGGCCAAGGACGTTATCGAAAGCGGCCGCTTCATGACCCTTTTTTTTATTACCCTTGATCCGGACTCCAGCCAGCTTCAGTGGGTCAGGGCCGGACATGATCCCGCCCTGGTCTATGACCCTGGCGAAGACCGGTTTGAAAATCTCATGGGCAAAGGATCTGCCCTGGGGGTGGACGACATGATTCCCTATGCGCATGAATCCTACGATGGGTTAACCCCAGGCAAGATGGTGATCCTGGGAACGGACGGGATCTGGGAATCCTTTAACGCTGAAGGCAAAATGTACGGTAAGGAGCGGCTCAAGCGGATTATACGTGAGAATGCATCCAGGAGTGCAAAGGATATCGTTGATGCGGTTTTTGCCGATATCGATGACTTCACCTCAGGTCGCAGGGTTGAAGATGACATTACACTGGTAATTATCAAGCGCCTGGCCTGAGGTTGGAATCAGCAAAACTTCCGGCAGGGTCTAATCACACTTGTATAAATCTACGAGTCTGCCATAAAAGATACCACAACCTGCTACACAAGCGACCACAGTGCCGCATTCGGTGGCGCAGTAATTCTCGAGTTGATGGATGACTTGAGAAGAAAGACATTCGACTGATCCAATGACCCCGAAAATGTCCACCCCCTTTTTGATTTTTTCAGCTATCAGATCAGGGTCCCCCTCAACCCAACCACTCCCGTTATGGTAACCTTCCGGGATAGGCTGGCTGCTGGTAGAGGGGGTAATATTGATAGACCCGTTATTGGACATGGTACCGGTCATACCTGTTCTTTGTGCATTAGAAAAGGTTTTGCCGGATAATACATCGTCAGATGATGCATTGCCTGTACATTTTTTTTCACTGATCAAAGGAACGACCACCACCTTGTCTTCGCAAAACCCGTTGTAAGAAAGACCAACCAGAAGAATCGCAATGACTGGCATAATTATCTTCATCCGTGCCTCCTGATGTTGTAGTTATAAAAATGGCGGCGATTGGAAGACCAGGTCCGCCTGGGATTGCCATGATTCCGGTGCGATTAATTCAGAAGCAGTAACTGCTGAAGCCCCATGGGTATGTGCTGGGTGCTGTTGGCAAACATGACGGCCCACTGGTTCATGGCCACATTCTTTTTTTCGCTGGCGTCTGTGATGTAGAGAACCATCTCCTGGGCAGCTTTGATCTGGGCATGATACACGATATTGTTCAACTCCAGGCCCACCTGTTTTCCATAGACCACAGCGGTTGATGCATAGTTGATGGGATAGGCATAAGGCGGGCTGGCCGCCTGCTCCAGGGTGGAGTCCACAAGGTCGGTAAACACATCCAGCCAGTTGGGTTTCACCAGATCCAGCCCCCGGTTGAGGTATTCAGAGGCAAACACCGACTGCAGGTCAAACACATCCCGAACCTCATGATCGCCCAGCAGGGTTTCGGTCATCAGCCCTTGGGCTGGAAATGCCGAAGCGCGCCAATCCGTGCTGTTCTGGGCATAGAGCACTGTCACCTTGGACAGCATGCCGGAGAGGATGATCCGCCGCCACTGGTCGCTCAATTCCATTACAGTGGTCAGCCCTTTGACGGCATCCATGACAGCGGTCGCTACAGAAGCCTTGGACAGTTTCAGGTTTTTGGCCATGGATGCCACCAGTTTTTTGGACAGCTTGCTGTGGGCCGCCAGGGTGATCAGTTTCTGCTTGACATAATCCGGGTTGTCCAGATCACCGAATGCGGCCTCAAGAAAACTTGACAGAACCATGTTGCCGACACTTTCCAGGTCTGCGGCAAGGCTGGCTTCCAACTCTAAAATGGTCTGCTCCAGCACAGGATCCACCTGGGAGGAGATATGGGTTTTCACATGGGCATAGGCGTGTTTCAGGGTGGTAAGGCGTTGTTCGGCAAAACCGGAGGATGCCAGAAAGTCCATGAGGACGATGTTCTGCAAGGTGTGCAGCAGGACATCACCTGCCTTGCCTGCAACTTTAATTTTTACGATGAGTTTATCCAGGGCCTTGGATTCATTTGCAATTTTTGTTTTTAGCGCAGGGTTGGTTTCAGTAAACTGGGCAATGTGCTGGATTTTCTTCATGTAGTTCAGTGTTTTTATATCTGCATGGATACCGGATGAATAGGCTTTCCAGATCTCATCGATCAAGGCGGTGATCTTGAGCGGCAGAGCGGATGCCACATAAGCATCTGAGTCCGGGACCGTGTATTCGGTATTCAGATAGGGGTAGTTCCGGCAGGTGATCGCCTCCCAGATCAGGTCCTTGTAGATCGCTTTTCGTTCCAGGTCATCAAAGTCTGTCAGCGCCAGCCCGCAGGCCCATGAGAATCCGCATGGCTGGCGCCAGATACCGTAGGTGCTATCGAATATTTCACCGATAAAAATGGTCGGGTACATGCAGTCAAACTGTCGGGATACCCGGGCCAGCATGACCTGTTTTTCATGGTCATTGGGGAATACCCGCCTGCCGTTCTTGTAGAATTTCAGGTTCTTAAAGGTTTTGCCAGGTTCATAAAACCACGCCGCGTTGGCCTTGTCCTTAAAATCAAGTCCCAGCTGCCACAGGTTACCGCCGCCATCCTGGTAGTCCATGCACAGGTATTCCGATCCGGTCCGGGCCTCTCCTTCCATGGTCAGGTAACCGTCGATCTGTGAATGATCTGTGGCCACATAGTCACTCCCGCCGGGCGGATAGGCCTGTACCCAGTATTTAAGAGGCCAGACACCCGCGCCTGGAAGATCGTTGAACGTAAAGTCGATATTTCTGGTTGCACCGGCATTGATCAGCACAGCCGGGCTGCTTAACACATTGCCGGCTGAGATCTGACCCTGCACCTTGACGGAGATGGGTCCGCTGAGTTCATTTTTAACCCCTACGGTGACGGTCATGCTGGTTTCGGACGAGAGTTGGGGCATCCAGGGAGAGATGCTGTAAAGCCAGGGCATATCCCGTGTAAAGTCCACTTCGGTGATGCCGGATGATACGGTAAACGCATCATCCCCCCACTGTTCCCAGACGCCAAGCCCGTCATCAAAAAGAAAAAAGACATCATAGGTATAATTTCCCTGGGGCAGTGCGGTGGTCACGGCATCCGGGCTGTGGCTGAATAACTGCCGGACAGGATCGCCCTGTGAGTCATAAATATTGATGTTCCAGGTCCCTTCTAACCCGGTGGCACCACCTGCCACGTTGGCGATATTGAAACGGGTGTTGTGGCTGGCCAGTTCCTGGATTTCAGATTCTGTGATCGCCCGGTTGTAGATCCGCAGCTCATCCACCAGGCCGTTGATCCCGTAGCCGCCGGAGTGCATGGCGCTTTCGCCCGCCACAACATTGAAGTAAGCGGGATCACTGCTGTAGGCAATTTGGGCGACGGGCTCACTGTCCGTGAGTTCACCGTCAACGTAAATTTTCATGTGGGACCCGTCATACCGGTAGCAGTAGTGCTTGAACGCCTGGTAGCCAGTGTCCTGTGTGGTGATACGGCTGCCGGTACTGCCGTACTGTGGGAAGTAAAAAGCGGTCATGCCGTTGGTGCTCTGGTAGCTGTTGGTGATATACATGCCGTGTCCGTTTCCGTGTCCGCCGCCGGGCCAGCCCACCTCAAACACATACTTTCCGCCGCCCGGGGGAACAGCCGCGTTTGATTTAACAAAGGCAGCCACACTGAATTGTTCGGCCTTGAAATCATCCGTGCCGGGCATCTGGACATAGTCATCCACCCCGTCAAAATAGACGGCATTGCCCACTGCTCCGGGCTGGAACAGCGGTCCGTTGTGGGCGGTACCATGGAGCTGGTTGCCGCTGTAGTCCTGTGTATCCTGCTCAAAGGGATAAAAGGCGACAAGGCCCTGGTTCAAGTCGTTGGTGCTTTCAAACAGCCGGGTAATCTCTTCTTGGGTCAACACCCGGTCATAGATACGGACCTCATCTATCTTACCGCCAAAGGGCCAGTTATCCCGGTAGGCGGTGATGGCTGAATCAAAACTGCCGATCAGAAGATCCCCGGGATCATTGTTCAGCATGGCAGGGATGGTTCCCCCGCCAGGGTTGATCACCTCCTGCTGGCCGTCAACGTAAAGTCTGACCTCACTGCCGGCACCGTCATAGGTCACCACCACATGGTACCAGCGCTCTTTATCGGAAAACTTGTTGTCGCTGTTGTTCCAGTACAGACCGGAATCGGTTCCGTCTGCATTCAGGTACCAGGCAAAACTGTTGACCGGGTTGCCGGGAGTGTCTGTGGGAGAAAAATACAGGGTATAGGGCGGCCACTTGGCACTCGTGGCTTGGGACACCAGGATGCCTACGTTATTGATGTCATTTTCCATCCTGCTCGCCCAAAGGCTGATGGAGATCGAGGATCTCATGGCGCTTGTCAATACGGCACCACATCTGACATAGTCATTAACACCATCGAGCTGGATCGCCTGCCCCTGTTTTCCCTGAACATAGACCGCGTCGCCGCCGTGTTTCACCCCGTCATTGCCGCCGGCCAGATCTTCAAGTGTGCCGTCAAAGGGATAATATACGACCAGTCCGTCAGATACATCCGCATGGGTGTCGTGATAAACAGGGCAAAACAGAAATCCCAGGCACGATAGAGAAATGATAAAGGCAATACCCGCTCGTTTTTTCATGCGACCTCCTGTGGATTTCGCCATAGAGGTGGTGTGATGCGTCAATCACAGGAGGCGGCGTGGGTGGTACCAGGTCACATAAACGTTCGGTTCCGGTCATCCCCATGGCGAACCGGCTGTCACAGCCGGAAATAATTGTTTTGGATAAGGATTAGATAGTACAGGAAAACCGCACTTGTCCACAAAAAAATACTGCCGGCTACGCTGCAGGCCGGGTAAACAACCAGGAGCCGCTTTCAGGGGGATCGTCCTGTGCCTTCCATCCCATGGCGGAAAATCCCATAAGTGCATCAGGGGTTTCTGCCCTGTTTTCGATGGCATAACGGACCAGGGCGCCGCGGGCTCTTTTGGCGTGGACCACGGCATTTTTATAGGATCCGTCAGGACGTATTTCCTTAAATACCGGCAAGATTACGGGGCGGTTTAACTGTTTGATGTCCAGTGCCTTCATATATTCCTGGGACGCCACACTGATAATGGGCTCTTTGGGCGCCAACTCACGGTTCAGTCTGGCGGTCAGGGGCTCTTTCCAGAATCGGGCAAGATTGGAGAACTGATCCACTTGCAACTTGTAGCCCATTTCAAGCCGGTAGTCTTCAATCAGGTCAAACGGGTTCAATAATCCATAGAGCCCGGATAAAATCCGGGCATGTCTGGCGGCAAACAGGCGATGGTCTCTGGTCAGGCTCGGTGCGTCAAGATGTTGAAACAGCAGTCCCGTAAACCCGAACAGGGCTGGAACTTTGGGTTGTGATGCCTTGCCCCATACCAAAAACTTTTCATGGGTGTCTGCTGCCAGTTGATCACTGATGCCCATCAGTTCAGCCAGTTGCCCTGGGGTCATCTTTGAGAGTAATTGTGCAAGTTTCCGGGCAGTGTCAAGGTGGACCGGTTCAGATCCTTCCATGTCAGGCAGACCCGGAACATCCAGGTCCATGGTCTTGGTCGTGTTTAAAAGTAAAAGCATTGTTCACCTGCCCTCCGCAGCCTGGCCGTGGGTTTAATGATCAGATTAAGGACTGGGCCTCATCCAGCACCTTGTCCATCACCTCGAGGATGTAGTCGACATCATCGGTTTCAACCGTCATGGGCGGCCTGATCTTCAGGATGTTGTCATAGGGACCCTCACTGCCCATGAGTATCCTGTGCTCGCGCATGCGGTTTTTAACATAGTCGGCCAAAGCCGTTCCGGGGTCACGGGTGTTGGCGTCCGTGACCAGGTCCAGGCCGATGAAAAGGCCGTAGCCGCGGACATCCCCGACAATCCAGTATTGCTCCTGAAGGGTGCGCAACCCTGCCAACAGCTTATCCCCCATCTGTTTGGCATTCTGCTGCAGGTGCTCATCCTCAACGATCCGGACCACCTCTAAACCGGTACGGCAGGACAGGGTGGAACCGCCAAAGGTGGAGAAAAATTCAGGACCTTTTGCAAAACTCTCGGCAATCTCTTTTGTCGTGACCAGGACGCCCAGGGGGTGCCCGTTGCCAATGGGTTTGCCCAGGACCACAATATCGGGGACAGCACCCTGCTGTTCAAACCCGAAAAAGTAGTCCCCAAGGCGGCCCAGACCGGTCTGCACCTCATCGGCAATGCAGACACCACCTGCATTTCGGATTTTTTCGTATACTGCCGGCAGATAGCCTTTGGGCGGAATGATCTGGCCGCCCACACTGGGGAAGGTCTCGGCAATAAATCCGGCCAGTTTACCGCCCCGGGCTGAGATACGGTCAAGGGCCTCATCCACGAGATCCGCATATTTCTGTGCAATATCGGCGTCGCCGCGCCGGAACCGCCCCCGGTAGTCGTCGGCCACTTCAACCAGGTGGACCCAGTCAGACGGGCCGACCCCGCCCCTGGCGTTGAATTTGTAGGCCGAGATATCGATGCAGCCGGTGGTGTTGCCGTGATACCCGTGGTCGGGGGTGATCATATCCTTGCCGCCGGAGTGGGCCCGGGCAAGCCTTAAAGACAGCTCGTTGGCTTCGGAGCCTGAATTGACAAAAAAGCAGACCGACAATGATTCCGGCAAATAGGAGACGATTTTTTCAGCAAAGGCGATCTGTGCCGGGTGAAGGTAGCGGGTGTTGCTGTTCATACGCTGCAGCTGGTCTGCGGCCACCGCCTGGATGCGGGGATGGGCATGCCCCACATGGGGCACATTGTTGTAGCTGTCAAGATAGGGTCTTCCCCACTCGTCAAACAGGTGGGTTTTCCAGCCGCGAAGAAACATGACCGGGTCGGTATAGGTCAGTTTCAGGTTCTGCCCGAACCGGGCTCTTCTCTGGGCCAGGACCCCGGCCTTGGAGGGCGGCTGGTAGGACAGACGGTTATCATCAAGGTTCAGCAGGGCTGCCGGGTTGGGGTAAAGATTGGACCAGAAGGCCAGTTCATCCGGGTCCACAGCGCCCGGCCAGTTGGGGTCGGTGCTGGTCAGGCCGGCCTGGAAATGCAGGTGGGGGGCCCATC
Source organism: Desulfobacteraceae bacterium (assembly GCA_004796375.1). Taxonomy (GTDB): domain Bacteria; phylum Desulfobacterota; class Desulfobacteria; order Desulfobacterales; family Desulfobacteraceae; genus MADRE2. The sequence continues at coordinate 2,384 of QZLA01000236.1, read as the reverse complement.
CGCCATTATGGTGCTGTTCACCAATGGCAGCGAACCTCTCCCCTTTATCCACACGCTGCCCGGGGGCGAGTGAGCGGATCGATTCAGGGTTGAGGTGACCGTAAAGGGTAAAAAACGTCGCCCCGTTTTCGATTTCATGGCAAAGGATGACCAGCCCGCCGTAGTCGAGATTACCCTGGCGGTTATCAACAGCCGTCACTGTGGCGCTCAGGGGGGCATGGATCCCTGTGCCGGCCGGGGCAAAAATATCCACACCCATGTGGACCGTCCTGCGGCTGCTGGCCTTGTAAGGCCCCTTGTAAAACTCGTTGTCCGTGTAAATCAGGCGCGGCTCGGCATAGTATCCCAAATGGAACTCTCCGGATTCAGCGCCCAGGGTGGCGGCCTCCTCAGCCGTGATGTTGAAAGGGTCTTTGGGCACGGTACTGTCGGCCACGGACAGGCTGGATCGCGGCAAATCATCCAGAGTCCGGTCCAGGACCGGCGCAAAGGTGCCCCGGTGTTTATCCAGCCATGCCATCACCGGCCCGGCATTGTCATTGATACCGAATCCGCACGCTGCCCTCAATCGGGAGTTTATCAGGTCAGGGTCGACCCTGCCGGACTCCAGGAACGCCCAGGCAGGCCTTTGGGAGATCAGGACATAGGGATCATCCGGCTTTTCCATGGCCTCAATGGTAGAGTTGACAACAGAGACAGCCAGGCGAAGGCGTAAAAGGGGCCAGATCATGTCGATCTCTTTGCAAGACAGCGGGTAAATGCGGTGAAACCCCTGTACCAGGTGTTCAAGCACCTTTTCCGGATCTGGTTGATCCAGAACCATGTAGGCGGCGGCAATGGCCAGGTCGCAGACCACAGGGGCCGCGCACATATCCCCCAGGTCGATGATGCCTGAGACAGCGGGTGAATCGGTAAGACTGCCGGTCACCAGGATATTGTAATCGTTGATATCGTTGTGGATGGCCTGGACAGGAAGGGTATCTATATCTGCCTTGATTCTAGCAAACTCATCCAGGACCTGACGGATAATCGCCTGCCGGTCCGGATCTGTGATCACGTCCAGATGATCTGCGATCCAGTCACCAGCGAGCAGGTGCCATTTAAATTCCCGGTATAGCCCGGGATGTTCAAAATCTGTGAACGCCTGATTGATAGCGCCGATGGTTTCACCAAGCCCGTGAAAAAGGGGAAGCGTTTTGGGTTTAAAATCGGCCCAGGTTTTCCCATCAAGGTTTTCAAGCACCCAGAGAATCCGGTCACACCCGTTTTCGTCCCTGCAGGTTTCAAACAACCCGCCGTTTTTTGAGGGCACCACCAGCGGCAGGGGGAGATCTTTAAGGTGATCCAGGGCACGGCACTGCAGGTCCACAAGGCCGGGATCACAGCCTTGGCGCATCACTTTAAGGATATAGGCGGTATCGATTCGAAAATTCAGATCATACTCGCCGTCGAGCTGTGTAAAGTCGCCTTGGATGTCCCAGTGGTCTTTAATTACCTCCTGCCAGTGCCGTGTCATATGCATCTATCTCCAAAAGGGTTTAGGGTAAAAATTCTTTTCATGTCATATTTGACCTGTGCGTACAACCCCTTTTTTAAGGTTGGATGCCTCCCTGTTCCCATACAGGCTGCCGTCTACACGTTCCATGAAAACCGTTTCCGATACTCTGTGGGCAGCATGCCGGTGTGCTTTTTGAACAGTTTCCTGAATGAGTTGATATCTTCATACCCCACATCCCAGGTGATTTCATTCATGGTTTTCTGAGTGGTTTCAAGTTCCCGTTTGGCGGTTTCGATTCGTAGCAGCTGAAGGTAGGCCAACGGATTTTCTCCGGTTGCCTTTTTGAACCGCCGCTTAAAATGCCGGGGGCTTACACCGACCTCCTTTGACAAGGCGTCGATTGATATCTTTTGGGCAAAATGTTCCTCCATGATCTGCTGGGATCTGAGGATGGCGGCATCTGAATGATTCTTTTTAAAATCATAGACCACGTAGGGCGTCTGCTCCTGTCATTCCTGGTCCACAAGCAGGGATTTTGCACATCGCCTGGCAAGTCCCGGGGACCCGTACTCCTCGATGAAATGGAGAAACAGGTCCATAAAAGCGGTTGCTGCACCGGTGCAGTAAATGCCGGAATCTTCAGTGAAGATGCGGTCCGGTCGCAGATTGACCCTAGGGTATCGTTTTTTGAAAAATCCTGCGAACTGCCAGTTGGTGGTGGCCAGTTTTCCGTCAAGCAGGCCGGCACCGGCCAGAAGGAAACTCCCGGTGCAGGTCGCGGCAAGTCTGGTTCCCTGCGCGTGGTGCATCTTGAGCCAGTCACAGATTTGCTCGGTCCGTTTCGCTTTCAGGTCAAGGGGCATGAAGAACGCCGGGATAACAATCA
>QZLA01000117.1 GCA_004796375.1 Desulfobacteraceae bacterium | reverse complement strand
GTCTGAGAGGGAGAGAAGGCCTTTGATATCTTCACGGCAGAGAGGTTGTCCCTGTTGTACCTTTATTAGAAGTTGTGCCGTCATTGTATGCCTCCGCTGTCAATATTGAATGAACCGACGCATTTTGCATGATGTGTGCCAGAAACGGAACAGGGAATTTACAGGGGGTGGAAAGGTTTATATTCAGGGGCTGAGACCGTTTTTCGTCTCGTCTCATGGTTTGTCCGGGTTGTGAATTTTATTAAATTATTGAAAATTTCTCAATCCGGATGACCCTGCAGAGTTACCCCGGATTCTGCAGCAGGTACCTTCTGCCCTTATAGATCCATGCTCAAGGCAGACGGGCTTTCATGGTATATATTTTGAATATTGCGGTTTTATGTTAATATTCCAACCCATCATGGCATCATTGATAACCATACCATCAAGACCGGTCGTTTTTAACGCATTCGTCCGGCTGACCGTGCTCATCTGCCTGTTTTCTCTGCTCTCATCTGCATCAGTTACCGCAGGAACAATGCCGGATCTCTCCCCTGAAGAGCGGGCATGGCTGGCGTCCCATGACGGAAAGATCCGCCTGGCGCCTGCCCCCAATTGGGAACCCATGGAGTTTTTTGATAAAAGCGGGAATTACAAAGGCCTGGTTGCAGACTACATGCACCTGATCGAAGACCGCCTCGGGATCCGGTTCAAGGTTGTCAGATCACCCTCCTGGGCGGATACACTGGACCGGGCCAAACGAAAAGAGATCGATGTGATTACAGCGGCCCAGCCCACACCGGAGCGGCGCAGGTTCATGATCTGGTCCAAACCCTATGTCAACGTCAAGACCACCATTATTGTCAGGAAGGAAATGAAACAGAACTTTTCCCTGGACCGGATGACGGGCATGCGCATCGGGGTGCCCCGGGCCTATGCGGTGGGGGATTTTGTGCGGGAAACCTATCCGGATCTGACACTGGAAAATGTGGAAAGCAACAAGGCCGGCCTGTATAAAGTGTCCTTTGGCGAGTTGGACGCCATGATCACCGAGGTGCCGAATGCCCTTTACGTGATCGAGAAAGAGAAAATCACCAACCTTCGCCTGGCAGGGGATACCGGTTTTGAACTCAACCAGGGCATCGGGATCAGGGATGACTGGTCCCTGTTTGCCGGGATCATTGAAAAGACCCTGGCCGGTATCAGCGATGCCGAGCACCAGGCGATCTCTTCGAGGTGGATCCGGCTGGAAACCGATCCCTTCTATAAAACCCGGACATTCTGGTACTCGATCATCGGTGTATTTGCCTGTGTGCTGATAATTGTCGGCACGGTGGTGGCCTGGAACCGGACCCTGCATCGTCAGGTAAGGCAGCGCACCGAGGCGGTCAGATTCAATGAAATGCGTCTGGATGCACTGCTTCAGCTCAATGAACGGTCAAACGACTCCATCGAGGAGATCATTGAGTTTGCCTTTCAACAGATGATCAGGCTGACCCGCAGCCGTTTTGGGTACTTGGCCTTTGACGACCAGGAGGGGATCATCTACTCGGTAAGATCTGGTGACCCGGATTCTCAAAATGATCTGACCACGACCGTGACCAGTGGATTCACCATTGAAACCCGGGGATTGTGGAAAGAAGCCGTCCGCCGGAAAAAAGCCGTGATCTCCAACCGCTATCTTGAGTCGAATCCCATGAAAAAAGGGCTTCCCGAGCAGTATCGCAGCCTGACCCGCTATATGAACGTGCCCATTTTCAAAGGGGACCGCGTGGTGGTCGTGGCGGGTGTGGGAAACAAAACAGACGATTACGATGCCTCAGACCTTCGCCAGCTCACCCTGCTTGCTGAAGGGCTCTGGCGGCGCCTTCAAAGAAAGCAGGTGGAAGAGGCACTGGCCCGGGATGAAAAGAACCTGCGGGATATCGTGGAAAACTCCCCCAACGGCATCACCATTATCCAGAACGGCCGGGTGGTATACCGGAACTCAAAGCAGCTCCGGCTGGCAGGAGAGATCAACCTGGATGAACAGATCCGGTATGAGCATATCCACGATGAGGACCGTGCTGCTGCAAAGGGGTTTTACCAGGGTATCCTGTCGGGTCAGCCCCAGGAGACGGAGCTGGATTTTAAATTCTATACCTCTCTTGAAAACCGGACCAAGGAAAACCTTAAATATGTTACCTGTCTGGTGACTCCCATCAATTACAGGGATCACAAGGCTTTTTTGGTGACGACCATTGACCGGACACGGGCCAAGGAATTGGAGCACCTGCTTACGGTTCAGGATAAAATGGCGTCTCTGGGACGTGTGGCTGCCGGTATCGGGCATGAGGTCAGGAATCCGCTTTCAGGGATCAATATTTACCTCCGGTCCATTGAAAAAGGGGTGGCCGATCCGGCCAAAGCCCATAAGATCACCCCGGCCATTGAGGCGATCCGGAATGCCTCTGGAAAGATGGAAGCCGTGGTCAAACGGGTCATCGATTTTTCAAAACCCATCGAGCCCAAATTTGCGGTCACCAACATCAATG
>QZLA01000026.1 GCA_004796375.1 Desulfobacteraceae bacterium | reverse complement strand
CTGACGGGTGCAGTTGCCGGTTTTAAGCGGATTGGGGTTGACATCCCAGCAAAAGCCATGCTCGGTGATCAGGCTGTGATGACCCATGGAAATCACGCTGCCGTTGGCGGTTGCGGTGATGGCACCCACATCCGTTACCGCGATGGTCGATACAATCGGTGCGGTATAGGCGGGATCTGTGGTAAAGGACACCTCGTTGCCGTAGCTGGTCCCTGAATCATTAAACGCCCACGCCCGGACATAGTAAGTGGTTCCGGGGGACAGACCGGTCATGGCGCTGGTGAATGCACCCACGGCCGCACTCCCTTCATTGGAGTACGAATCGGACAGGGTTGGATTTCCTGCTGTGTTCCAGCACACGCCGTGCATATGAGCCAAGGGAATCCCCAGGGAAACCATTGTGCCATGGCCCGTGGCTGTGGTCTGGGTGATGTTCGTCACCGCCTGGGTGGTGACCTCCGGGACGTCACCCGGTGAAAAATCCACACCCCAGACATTTCCCACAGTCGTGCTTCGATCCACGGATGCGCCGGTTGACACTGTTTGTGATGAAAACCGGTTGCCGGCCACCGGGGCAACGGAAACCGCGTATTCGGATGATGCCGGGATCTTGGCCAGGGCATAGATCCCCTGGCTGTTGGTCGTGGCGTGATATGTACCACCGCCGGTGCGGACGGCGGTTACTGCAGCGTTTTCAATGGGAGTACCGCTGGAATCCGTCACGCGGCCGCTGATGATCTCTCCGGTACCGGACGGAAAGAGATTGTATACACACCCGTCAAGAACGGTATAGTGGTAGTTGGTGGTCTCAATATCGGGCAGGTTGTACCAGGCATCACTGGACCCGGACCACCCCATGTTCAGGTGGTGGTACAGGGTCTGCTGATGATATCCGTATCCATCCCCAATCACCACATGCCCACCCCAGGTGTTGTCCGGCTTTTGCCGCTTGACACTGAACATCACCGGAAATCCGGCATCCAGGTTGGGATTGACCATTGTATTCAGGTTGACCTCAGGCAAGTTTTCGTACCAGTTACCCAGCCCTTTTTTGGCGCTCTCGAAATCGAAAAAGGCAATGAGTTGGTCAGCCCCCGTGAACATGCTTGCAGACGACCCGTCCGGGGTGTAGGCCATTCCCACAGAGGCGCCGGCATCATGGGTCAGTCGGCCGATGGCCTGCCGGTGGCCTGCATCCGGAACATAGGGGCCGAAATCCATGTCGGCCCAGTTGTAGGTCCCGCCACTGCCGTCTCCGCCCAGAAGATTCACATTCTGGTCCGCACCATCCACGGTAATGGTAAACTCGTGGGTGCCCACGGCCGATGTCGGATGCTCATGATGGCGCATGACCTGTGCCATGGCCGTTGCCACGCAGCCGGCATAATAGTTGTTGGGGGTATACAGGTTATAGCAGTTGAGTCCGCTGGCTTCCTCTTTCTGGTTCCAGCGGCTTTGTACAAAAGGGGGCACCCGTTCGTCATCCACTCCGGCCAGGCCGGATACAGCCGTTTTAGCGAATGGAACCGGCTGGTTCAACAGCACCCATTTTTCCCGTGCCTTATTCACACCCGCCGCTGTGGTATCCATACCTGAATCCATTGGGGATGGCGTGCGCACATGAGCCACCCGTTGCGGAACATCCAGGTTCACCAGGGCACCCAGCGGATGTTCCGGTGACGGGTCATATTTTCCCTGGGGAACAAAGGCGATAATCGGCTCAACCCGATCATCTCCGGAGACGATGACATACCCGTCCGGTTCAAGCGTGACCACGTGGTACAGGGGGTCTCCTGCGTCATCATCGTATGTCACAACGCTGCCGACCTGATTCCCCATGTCGGCTGAAAGCGGCGTCTCATCCATATGGAGCCAATATTGAACCACCTGTTTGACCTGTTCGGCAGTGGTGGGCAGCGCGTGCACCGGAACAGATGTCAGAAGGGTCACCAGCAGGGTGATAATAAGTGTGATCGATCTAACCCGGGAAGTCCTCTTGAACAGCAAATTCATCATACGTAGTGCTCCATCTAAAGTGAACTCAAAATGAAATCGAACTCGCAGACATCAGTTATGTACAGTCAGGAAAATGCCTATTTAGAATGAAAAACGATGTGTTGTCAAGAAAAGCCAACGGAAAAAAACAAGAACCAACCCATGCGCATCCAAAGGAAACTAAACCGCTGCGGAAAGACAAGACACGCCGCCGGCTTCAGTCCTTTTGGATGAATGCCGCACCAGAGGGCTGTACCGCAGTATACGTGGCAAGCACCTCCCGGGTTGTTGAATGGATGATCCTAAGAGAGGGCGGCACATACCCGTCACTCTCCAGGAGAAGGTTTGGACAGGCCTTGATAAAATCCGCGCCATAATGCAATGCGATTCTGCCGTCCAGCAGGCCGCACACCATTCCCTCAAGCTCGAAACCGACACTGCGTTCAATATCTCTCACCTGCCAGTGGTGATCCGGGGTCATGTTCCTGAAAACAACTTCAACCGGTGAGT
>QZLA01000403.1 GCA_004796375.1 Desulfobacteraceae bacterium | reverse complement strand
TTTTTACCGGTGATCACACCATTTTACCAGGGAGAAGTAGACTATGAATCCTATGTAACGCTTTTAACCCACTACAAGGATAAAGGCATTTCAGGCGTCATCCCCCTTGGCACCACCGGAGAAAGCCCGTGTGTGTCGCCGGATGAATACCACCGGATCATCACCACCACCCTTGAGGTCATCCAGGACGAGATACCGGTATTTGCCGGTATCGGCGGGAACTATACGGACCAGGTCATCCAGAAGATCGGGAAGATTGAGGCCACCGGCATCGCAGGCATCCTCTCGGTATGCCCCTATTACAACCGGCCGGATCAGAACGGTCTGCTGGGGCATTTTCAAAGGATCAGTGAGGCCACGGATCTGGATATCATTATATACAACATCCCCTATCGAACCGGTGTCAATATGAGCAATGACACCCTTCTGGAGCTGGCCGGTCTCGATAACATTGTGGGGGTAAAGGATTCGTGCGGGGACATCAAACAGTCCCTGGAACTGATCGACAGAAAACCCGAAGGATTTTCCATATTGACCGGGGAGGACCACCTGTTTTATACCACCATCGTTAATGGCGGGGACGGCGGAATACTGGCCTCAGCCCACCTTTACACCGAAAATTATATTGATATTTTCAAGCGGGTTGAGCGCAATGATCACCAGGATGCGCTTGGGGTCTGGCAAAAAATCAAACCCATTCTTCCATGGCTTTTTCAAGAACCCAATCCCGCCCCTTTAAAATACTGCCTGGCTGCGCTTGGATTGATCCGTGCTCCTGAAGTCCGGGCACCGCTTGCAGATATCAGCACCGACCTGAAAAAAATGCTTGATGCAGTCGTAGAAAACGATAAAAACAGTATGATTGGACCCTGTTAGTCACAACGAAAGGATAAATACAATGAGCAACTCCCAACAGAAAACGGTTAACTTTTTGCGCGGCGTTCCTTCTGAGGAGGCCTTGACAAAACTGTCACCCCTGGCCTCACAAGGTTACAGGAAAGCCATTGAAAACTACGGCACCCAGGTCCTGCAATACGGGCATTTCAACGGGTTTAAGCCCTTGAGGGATATTCTGGGCAAGATGCACGGTGTAGATCCGGGCCGTATTGTTGCCGGCAACGGCGGTATGGAAATGATTTCACTGATATTCAAGATGCTGCCGCTGAACAGCCATATTATTGTGGAGGAGATGACCTACGACCGGGTGATTCACGATGCGGCAAGGTACGGTCATCAGCTGACCGGTGTCAAACTGACCCCGGAAGGGCTGGATATCGACGGGTTAAAAGCGGCGTTTAAAAAAACCCGGGCTGCTGCATTCTACGGTATCCCTTTCCACCAGAACCCGACCGGTATCGATTATTCGCCTGAAAACCGCGAGATGGTGGAAAACGTCTGCCTCGAATATGATGCACTCTGCATCTGGGATATCTGTTACGAACCCCTGCGCTATGACGGGAAAACAAATACACCCATCACGGTTTCCGACTGGGGTCCAATCCTGGTCAGCTCGTTTACCAAGACGATATCTCCCGGTACCAAATGCGGATACATGGTGCTCCCGGAAAAGCGCATACCGCTGATGACCAAAATCGTTGCCAATACCCGGCTCAATCCCAATCTGCCGACCCAGGCGTTTATAGCCGATTTTATCGGGTCTGGCGGATATCAGGAATACCTAGGCTATCTGTGCGAGCTCTACAAACCGAGAATGGATGCACTGAACAGCGCCCTGAATTCCCATTTTGAAGGCGCGTATCCGGCAGCAGTGACCGGCGGCTTTTTTTCCGTGATCCAGCTCCATAAGATCCCTGTTGAAAAAGAGGCGGCATTCCTTGCTGCAGCTGCCGAAAAAGGCATCGGTGTTGCAGCGGCATGGGATGCGGTGGCACCGGACCTTCGCGCGGAAAAACAAAAACAGGGGCTTTTGATCCGCCTGACGTTTCCGGCCTGTGAACCGGATCAACTGCAATGGGGAATCACGGCGCTTAAGGATGTCAGTGCGTCAATCGGTTGATCATGGAATCGGAGAAATTACAGGGTCACCGGATCGACATATGATCGGTCAGTATGCCCGCACCCGGATCGATCCGGGCTGAATCAACCTTCTGCAGGCGGCTGTGTGGCGGAACACTGTCGCGGATACGGTCGGGTGCGGTTCTCATGGCAAGATCAACCTGGTGGACGGTTCCCACGCTTCCGCTTTCATACAGGTACATCCCTGTGCTGCGCAGCCGTCCTTTTAACGCGTTATCATCTCCGGCCAGGGTAAACCGTGTGGCTTCGTGATCCAGATAGATGGCACCGATGCCGGCTTCTTTGAGCGAGATCAACCGGTCTTCTCCGGCATCGTTTCGTGTCCAGACGGATAACTGCTCAAAAACAGCATCGTTTTCATCGATCCAGCTGTTATGATCCCCATCATAGGCCGCCAGTTCAGAGAACCCGTTTCCGGTCATCGGGCCGAATAACTCCGAGCCGTTGTTGATCACCTGATCGTTGTTCCTGTCAAAGGCAAGAAACCCGCTGCCCGGTGCCACAAAGCTGATATAGCGGTTGAACCCGTCATTGAACAGGTCAAACTCAAAGGCCGTATCTGTGAGCTCCGGGGCATTGCCGTCAAAACTGATGACCAGGGGATCATGCAAAGGAACCCGTTCCTGCCAGGCCTTGATGATGGTCTGCTCCTCGGTTTTTGAAAAAAAGGCCCGGTCAATTTCCATATCAAATGAAAAATCTATGGATCTGCCATCCTCGGTTAAGACACCCCCCTGTGAGCTGAACACCAGTTGCTCCTGTTCAAAACGGACATCTGTCTGCTGCAGGGTCATTTCACTGATCCTGCCGGCAGCCCGCGCCTCACTCACGGTTTCAAGTGCCCGGGCTTCGGTCATGACCCGGTTATTGTCGGCTGGTGTTTCTTTAAAATTCTGCAAGGCAACCGTTTTGTTAATAATACCGCCGACAATGGTTTCTACCTTTGTCTGCCAGGTAAATTCAGACGGCTTTTCAAGGTCACTCGTTCTTACAACACTCTTTCCCATGGATTGGGACGAATAGTTTGACTGATAGGACGCCTCCCGGGTCCGGGAAATACTGACCTTGTCCCTGATCCGGTCGGAAAACCCTTCCTGGCCGGCCTGGTCCAGGAAGGGTTTATTGACTCTTGAATGATAATTCTGACTGGAGATGGACGCCTGTTTGCGTTCCAGATATTGATCCACAAAAAAAGAGATCGAAGCATCCGATATTTTCATCATTGTTCTCCCTGAAAGATAGATAGATTGAACAAGACATCTGAATTAAGATCGGCATTTCGCAAAATTTCTTAACCTGTTTAAAAAATCAGGTGTTGACATAATGACATAATGACGTCATTATGTCGTGACGTAACCATGTCATAAAAGGACTGACCATGAGCAAAGAAAAAAAGAAGGTGAACACCTCCCTGCGGCTGGATAAAAAAACGCTCAAAGCCCTCAAGCTCATCGCTGTTGAAAAGGAGACCAGTGTTCAGGCCATCATCGAGAAACTGATATTGGATTACCTAAAGAAAATGAAGGAAGAAAACAAATGAACATTCCCCCGCCTTTATACTTCACCGTGCCGGACCGGGTGAAGGTTAAAAAACTGAACCAGCGGCTTGCACCCTCAGGAGTGGTCCTTGCCGGAAATGACCCGGAGCCCGTGGACGGCACGGTTCTGGACAGCTTTGAAGATGCATTCCGAAAGGCCGGCAGTATCCTGGTACAAACGGGCCGTACCCTGAATTACATCCCCGGCAATGCCGACCTGATTCAGGCGGATTGCCCGAAAGACCTGTTCCGTTTTCCTGAATCATTAAAGGAGGGCGCCCTGAGAAGTCTTGTCGACAAGCTTGCACCTTTGCGGGCCATGCTGCCCAAAGGGGAGGTCAAGGTGACCTTTGACACCCTCCGCCTGCTGGATGACGAGGAAAAAACCTGCTGCCGCCTGGTGGTGGTCACTCTCAGCAATGACAACGGCGCCTGGACCTGGATGAAAACCATTCCCATGCGGGGGTATGATGACAGCCACACCTTTCTGGGCAAAATTCTTGAAGAACATGCAGCTTCGGATATGACCCCACAGGCTGCGCTGAATCTGCCCGTGTCAAGCTATGAGGCCAAACCCGACATCGCACTGAACCCTGAAGATCCTGCAAAAAAGAGTCTGTGCACCATTGTCTCGACCTTCCTGGGTGTGGCCCGGCATAACGAGGAAGGGGTGATTGCCGATCATGATACAGAGTTCCTCCACGACTACCGGGTCAGCCTGCGCAAGGTCCGCTCGGTGATCTCGCTGTTCAAAGGGGTGTTTGACAAAGAAACGGATGCACGGCTCAAGGCAGAATTCGGCGGCATCATGCGGGAAACCAATCTTCTCAGGGACCGGGACGTTTACCTGCTGGCCAAACCGGATTATTACGCCCTGGTCCCGCCACAGACACACGAGGGACTGGATATCCTTTTCGCTTTGCTGAAAAAGGAACGGCGGCAGGCCCATAAATCCGTATGTACCATGCTCGGCAGCAAAGCCTACAAAAAACAGATCAAGGCACTGGGTGCCCTGTTTGCCGACCCTGGAAACCTGGTGTCAGGTCCCATGGCAGAAAAACCCTCCAGGGCGTTTGCTTCACTTCTCATTCTCAAGCGCTACAAAAAAGTATGCAAACTGGCCGGAAAAATCACGACATCCACACCGGACGAAACCATCCACGATTTGCGGATCCAGTGTAAAAAGCTTCGATACCTTATTGAAGCCGCCACCCCCCTGTTTGATGCCAAGGCCGCAAAAAAGCTGCTCAAGAAACTGAAAAAAATGCAGGAGCACCTGGGCAGCTTCAACGACCAGTCCGTGCAGCAGGAGGCATTGGCCGAATGCCTTGAAAAATACGGTGCCAAAGACAAAAAAGGCACTCTCCTGGC
>QZLA01000387.1 GCA_004796375.1 Desulfobacteraceae bacterium | reverse complement strand
GTCCCGTAGAGCCTGATGTATAGATGATACTGGCCAGGTCAGCCGATTCAATCCGGGCAGTATCCACAGGTAATTCACCTGATGATATGCACGCCTCAAACGCCACGACTGCCGGGCCGGATGGAGGCCAGTCCAGCCTGGGACTCTGGATAACCATCAGTTTTACACCCTTCAGCCCGGAACCAGCCGCCTTGAGCAGTCGCTCCGACTTAAAAGTAGTTATCACTGCTGCTGCATCAATCTCATTCAGGATGAATGTGAGACCGTCAGGTTTTAGTTTTGGACTCAAGGGGACTGCAACAGCACCTGCCTTTAGGATACCATAGTATGCGAGGATGTATTCGATACAGTTATCCATAAGCAGTGCAATCCTGTCTCCCTTGCGGATTCCTTTGATCTGCAGACATGCCGCAAAACTATCCGACCATTTGTTGGCCTCAGCGTACGATACCCGTCTTTCATCCTGGATGAACGCCTCCTTGTCCGGAAACCTGCGGGCGGATTTTTCCAGATACTCATGAATCATTGAATTTAATCACTTCCTAACTTCCGGTTTAAAAAACTGAGTACATTACTGATTGAATCCAGATTCTCCGGAACCATCTCATCATCAGCAATCTCAATAGAAAACTGCTCTTCAAGAAAAGAGATCAGCTCCAGCATCCCTGTGGAATCTATAATACCCTCATCAAGAAACGAGGTCGTATCTTCCAGCCCCTGGTCGTCCCCAAATAAGAAGTCTTCAACAATGAAAGATCTGATCTTGTCTTTAATTTCTGCCATAATCCGCTCCGTTATCATTGATTGATCAAAGCACCACGGTTTTTCATACCTTGACCTCATTTATATCCTCTATAAGTTGTGCCCCAAGATGAAGGTAGCGTGTGGTTTTCCGTTTGGTGTCAATATCATTGTACACCAGCTGAACCTGTTCCGGTGACAATTCCACACTGGGTGCGACCTCCTCCGGTGAATATCCGTTGTTCTTGCCAAAGAGGCATAGATCCATTTTGTCGAAGGGCAATGCAAAATAGAATTCATCCTGGCCCTGCTGAAGTGAATAGGTGTCTGTGGTCGGCGGCCGCCGGAGGATTTCCTCGGGAATGTTGAGGTAACTGCCCAGCTGATAAACCTGTGTTTTATACAGGTGGGCAATAGGCTTGATATCACCGGCCCCATCCCCCTGTTTGACGAAAAAGCCCTGATCATATTCCAGTCGGTTGGGTGTGGCAGCGACTGCAAAGTTCAAACGATCGGCATGGTAGTACTCAAGCATTTTCCGGGTTCGCTGTTTAAAGTTGGTTGCCGCAACAATCTCCAGATAGGCTTTCAAACCCAGCTTTTCTTTAATGAGCCTGCCGTCAGGTGTTTCGGCCACCAGAGAAAACATGCTGAAACCTTTATTTTCAAACAGTGCTGAAATAACGATTTTTGATTTCCAATCGCTTCCATATTCGGAAATGACAGACTTCACCGCCGCATCATACCGGTGATAAAATCCTACCGACTCAAGCACCTCGGAAATATCCTCATGTACACTTTCAATGCCCAGATGACGGACAACCTTACCGCTCAGTGTCAATGTATCGGATGAGGAATGCCGCTCCGGCATTTCAAGCCCGAACACTTTCGAGGAGCCGATGGCTTTGACAGCTATGGCTGCAGTCACACTACTGTCTATCCCACCGGAAAGTGCGACAATCAACCCCCTGCGTTTGAGTTTGCTTTTCATGATCGCCCTGATCGCTTTCACACAACGCTCGCACTCCTTTTCCGGATCGATATTCAAAAGATTTTTTGAAAATCCCGTCATGATGTGTACCCTCCTTTTTATCTGATCATCAGAGCGATGCAACCGCTCCGGAAAGTGTCCCATCGGCTTGACGCCGGACAATATACTCAGGTGGCTCTGGCTTTGCCGCCATGAGCCCCGTACCCCGGATAAACAGTTCATGGATCAATTGGGTGGATAGGATACCGGTGATTGCCATGCTATCCACCTCACTTACGGTGCTTTGCTTAACAGCTGAAAGCTTTTTGATCAGCCGTTTGACCTTCTCCGGATTAAAAATCCCGGCTCCCGAAAGCTTATCAACCTCGACAAGCCGGTCAAGATCTGACGTGCCGCTGCCATAAAGCGCCTGCCGGATGGGGGCCCGGTACGGCTGCTTTGCTCGTTTTCGAATACTTTGAGGCAACCGGTTCCAGAACGCTTTTTTAAGTATGTATTTTTCATCCATCCCATAAATTTTCAAATGGTCCGGAAGCCGTGCGGCAAAATCGATCACCCGGTGATCCAAATAAGGTACCCTGAGTTCAACACCGTTTGCCATGGCCATACGATCCCCTTGGGAAGTCAACAGATAGCTCGACATGAATATCGCTGTCTCAAGCCATTGAGCGCGGTCAAACAGATCCCTTGATGCAAAATCCTCGGGTAACATGCCGGTGATCTCCGACAAAGGGTTGACGGCGGAAAGTTCCTCTTGCAAATGGGCGTTGAAAAAGGTGGTTGCCCGTTGGGTGTTTTTCCACCGAGTCTGGTGGGACATTAATGGATCCTGCATATCTTCCGGAGTCACAGAAAAAAACCTTTTGAGAAACGAGAGCTGACGATCTGCATCCTTGAATATATACGGATAGAGTCTCATCAAAAGCAGTGGCCTGAGGTCGGAGTCCGGCTTTCTGGACCAGAACGCCCTGATCTTAGCCTCTTTGTAGATATTGTATCCTCCGAATATTTCGTCTGCCCCCTCCCCGGTGAGTACTACCTTAAATCGGTTATCCCTCACCAGTCCCGACAGTACAAACAACGGTACCGGTCCGGTTCTCAGCAGCGGTGTTTCGCAATGCCAGATCACATCGGAAAAATGGTCCTGAATCATCTGATTCGTGACATTTACCTGACGGTGCTCTGTATTCAGTTTTTGGATCATCTCTTTCTGGTAGTCTGCTTCGTCAAACGCCTTGTCTTCAAATCCGATGGAAAATGTCTTTAACCGGTTGTTGAATTTCTCACAGATAATCGAGGTAATAATTGACGAGTCCAGACCACCTGAAAGATATGCGCCCACCGGTACATCCGCCCGCAATCTTAATCGGACGGCATCTTCCATTAATGCACTTAGAGTCTCGGCGGCCTCATCCCAAGCCCCTTTCCACTGCTGTTCACGGGGATAATAGGGTAATGTCCAATAGGGCTTCTGCTCATCGGCAATCCCATCCCTGATGATCATATAATGTCCTGGGCAAAGAGCGTGGATATCCTTGAAAACTGTTCTGGATCCGATGGGCGCCCAAACAGTGAATATCTGGTTCAAAGACACCGGGTCGATTTGCCGGTGGACACCGTTCTCCATGAACAGCGCCTTGATCTCAGAAGCGAAAAGAAACGACCCGTTTTGAAATGTATAATAGAGAGGGCAGATCCCCACCCGGTCTCTTGCAAGAAAGAGATGCCTTTTCTTATAGTCCCATATGGCCATGGCAAATTGCCCGTTCAACAGGGACAGGCAATCCGGCCCCATCTCCTGATAAAGATACAGGATAACTTCCGTATCCGTATCCGTGACAAACCGATATCCTTTATTGCTAAGCTGCTCTCTGAGTTCAATATAGTTGAACACCTCCCCGTTATAGACAATCCACAGGCTGCCATCGGAATTCGATAAGGGTTGGGTGCCGGATTCAAGACCAATGATACTCAGCCTGGAATGACCGAGTTGAATACAGTGATCCGTATACATTCCCCTTTCATCCGGTCCCCGGTGTCCCAGTACTGATATCATCCGGAAAACGGTTTCTTCAGAGTGATTCCGTTTTGCTGATAAATTTAATATTCCGGAAATTCCGCACATGGTCGCATATTCACTATTTGCATATGGTTGCCCCCCAACAGCCCTTAAGTTTCAATTTCATTGATCGAAAAGCGGCGCGTTTTTGGCAATGTACTCGGAACAGGTTAAAAATTGATGGTCCCTGAATGCTTGGATCAGTTTTCTCAGTTTGCCTTCTGTTTTGTCAAGATTGGTGTAATGTCTGAATCTGGACTTGGTCGAGGCCTGCTCCACCCTGGGCTGATCCCGGTCAAACTCCCATGGATGCGCATAAAATACGAACGCTTTCTCTTTTTTAAGGACCTGCTTCATCCCCTGCTTGAAAATGGAAAACGGATAGAGTCTGAAATACCCACCACCACCAAGAGGGATACTGACCTGCCCGACACCCAGGTTGCTGACAGGTAATTCGTAAAACTCTTCCCCAAGTTTCCAAACTGAACCGATCTGCTGTGTACCAGACAAATCTATCGTCCCGTACCGATCATGCCCCGAAAATGAATTGTAGCTTGAATCATAGGCATATCCGGCCCGTTTTACACCTCTGATGATATCATCATTTACTGCGAAACTGGGTGCCCTGAATCCCGTCACCCTGGCGTGGATAATTCTTTCTAGAAGTTGCCTGCTGTCCAGCAAATCCCGAATTAATTCTTTTTCCTTAAGCTGGGTGCACAAATGATGGTGATACCCGTGGGATGCAACCTCATGCCCCCTTTGATGGATCTCCTTGATCAATTGTGGAAATCTGTCGGCGATCCAACCCAGAATGAAGAATGTGGCCCGGGGTTTAAACCGGAATGAATCCAGTAGATCCAATATCGTCCTGGTGTTGCGTTCTACCCTGAGATCAAGCGAATCCCACTGATCATATTTTATACAGCTTTTAAAATTTTCTACCTGAAACCAGTCTTCAACATCAAAGGTTAAAAGAATCACCGGGCCTATCTTTCGAAAATTCTTCTTTCAATGCTGTCCCGGGTGATTTCCGACTGCCCCTGTATCGACCGGTAAGGTGTGAGGGTGACCGTAAACTGGACACGATTCTCATCATAATCATTGCGCAGGATGTCGTCTGTGTCAAAACTGGTATACGAATAGGAAAATGTGCAGGTCATCCAACTCAAGGGCCGCCAGGTGATTCCAGTGCTGAAATCCAGCCTGTCGTCTGTCCTGTTGTTACCGGTTTCATCAAACTCATCACGGGTATAAGTCCCTGTAATGTCCAGGCTCACCTGACGGGACAATTCATAATTGTAGATAAAGCCACCCTGATAATATATGGAAAACCCGAGGCTTGCGGCCCGTTCATTCACTTCCTCGTAACCGCTCGAAAGGCTGAGGGCGAGAGACCCCCTTCGGCTGAAATCAAATAATTTGAATGCATTTACATCGATGAAGAACTCGTCTGAATCTTCTTGATTGTCATATCTGCTGAACAGGATACCCGCCCCGACAGAGACACTGGATGTCTCTGACACGGTCCAGTCAAATCCTGCTGAAGGGTTGTAAACAGTGTGCTGATCAGAGTCGTCACCGGACCAGGTGTGCCGATATCCCAGATAGACTTGAAAATGGTTATTCACCTGTCTGATCAGCCGGATACTTCCTCCCCATGAATCTTCTTCATTATCTGAAAGCTCAAAAGTGGTATTATCTGTAAACGCTGTCAGTTCAAAACCATATCTGACGCCCAGCCAGTACTCTAAAAATCCTGAGGATGAAATGCTTTCATACTCATCATCATTCGGGTCCTCGTACCGGTCAAAACCATAACTCAGATTGAAGCCTGCCCGGTTCCTCCGTCCGAACTGGTGTGTCAGGGCAAGAGTGGTATTATTGCTATAATGTTCCTCCCAGGTACCGGTTCTCTGGCTGATCTCGGAACGCCTTTGAAACGAATCTGTCAATGTGAGATCGGTATGTCTCGTGAGATTCAAAATTCCCCGCAATCCGAAATCATGCTCCCAGGTGTCATTTTCCTCATACCGATCATACATCACCCGTGATATTTCATAACTCACACTGGCCTGTTTCCTGGTTTCGAGCACCTCAAAATTGAACCCTGCGCTCAAGCTTGTCTCCCACTCTTCCTCGGTCTGATGTTCGGTCTGAAAATAATTGTCTGTATATTCCTCTGACAATGAGACATACGGTGTAAACCTTATGACCGCAGCAGTGCTGAATCCCGGAAATGCCGCGAACAGTATTAAAAAAATGGCCGCAAGTAATACACGAAAAACTCCGATATATGTTTCTCTGTTCATGCTCCCCCCCTTTATGGTACCACGATGGTATCATCTGCCTGTATCGGTATATTCTTTCTGAAATCACCTTTGACAATATCCCTGTAATCGATCTTGATCGTTCTCTCTTTTCCGTTTTCCTTCCTGAACAGGAGTATTTCCTTTTTGGATGCCCATTCGGTAAACCCTCCGGCTAGGGCGAACGCCTGAATTACGGTCAGGTTTTTAACGATCGGGTACTCTCCTGTTTGCATGACCTCGCCTAAGATATAAAACTTCTTGCTGTTCGAATTGAGCAGGGTAACGGTGACTGAAGGAGATTCTACAAACTTTTGAAGGCGTTCCTCTATCTGCTGTTTGAGTGTCATGGTGGTCAGTCCCTGTGCTTTGACATCGCCGATCAGCGGCACGGTTATTTTCCCGTCTATACGAACCCTTGCGAGGCGAATGGTAAGGTCCGGCTCTTTCCACACGTTGATGTTCAACTCATCTCCCGCGCCTATGGCATATTCCTGTAGGCTGTTTCCCCCGTCTGCCCAGGCAATGCCTCCGAAACCCATTGCCCATATGATAAATATGGCGGTAAAGATGACCCCCAACCCCCCTGTTTTTCTTTCCTGGTCACAGATGCACATAGCTTCGCTCCTTTGATTACACCGGCCAAACCAATGTAAGCAACTATTATCATGGATAATTTGTTTGCTTTTACCTAGCGCCTCTTCCAAAAATTACGATTTTCACTGTCCTGAAAATAATTACCAGATCAAATGTCGTGGACATGTTCTTGATGTAAAACAGATCATAGTTAAGCTTTTCCAATGCATCATCCACGGTGGCCCCATAGCTGTAAGATACCTGAGCCCAACCGGTAAGTCCGGGTTTGGCCAGAAATCTTTGGGAATAAAAGGGAATATCTTTTTCAAGCTTGTCAGTGAAATGTTTCCTTTCGGGTCTTGGCCCCACAAGACTCATTCGCCCCATGAGAACATCCCAGAACTGAGGCAGTTCATCAATTCTGTACTTTCGTATAATCCGGCCGACCCGTGTGATTCTCGGGTCATCCTCATTTGCCCAGACCGGCCCGGTCATTTTTTCGGCATCCGCGACCATGGATCTGAACTTATGCATGATGAACTCTTTTTTATGGCGGCCGACCCTGTCCTGGGCAAACAGGACCGGCCCGGGAGAATCAAGCTTGACCAGAATGGCTGTGATGATGATGACTGGGGAAAGCAGGATTAAGGCAATGAGCGATCCTACAATATCCTCGGTCCGTTTGATCAGATTCCGTACACTTGATTTTTTAAACCCATCGGAAAAGACAAGCCAGGATGGGTTGATTTTATCGGCTAGCACCTTCCCTGACAGATGTTCATAAAAAGAGCATCCGTCGATAATCTCAATGCCGACCGTCCTGCACTCAATCAATTCCTTCATGGGAAAAGATCCCCTCTGCTCTTTCATGACGGTAACTATTTTCTTGACCTGGTTGGATACTGCCACGTCACAAAGGTCTTTAATGTCAGTAATCAGTTTAATTTCCAAAGGTTTGATTTTGTGTGATACGTCATGATCGGTGTATGGGAAAAACGCTTTGATGTGATACCCGCAGTCTATGGTGTTTTGTATCTTTTCCATTATTTCCATTGAAAGAGGGTTTGATCCGACAATAATGATACCTTCGTTGAACAGCCCTTTATCCAGGATATTCAAATATGCCAGCCGCCAGCTTGTAATGAAAACAATTAAAAGGAGAATACTTAAAACAAAAACCAGGTGGTTGATTGTGGTTACGGGAAAAACCAGGTAAACAACGGCCAGTACTATCGATGTAACCCCGAGACTTTCCAGGAGTTTAACAATCATGACCGGCAGCGTCTTGACCATCGTAAAATCATACAGATCATTGTAATACAGGCAGGTTTGGCAAACGATCATCACGAGAACAATCCGTAAAAAAAGCAAAACATCAAATTCGAAGGAGGTGAAAAAGGAAAAAAGTATGGAGACCAGGATAAAAGATACAATGATCACTTCTCCCTCAAGGATAATAAACATGACATTGCGAATGGGAAAGTACTGTTTTACAAAACGTAGCATCTTTTCATCACCGGTTGATCTATGTGTATCCATATATGGAATTATTTTGATAATTCCGTCCGAATCTGTCTTTTACGAAATTATAGACCACACCCAGTATTTTCTCCTTACCGTGCGTATCAACAATCTCTTGAATATGGTCTTTCCGGGTATATCCGTGCTTGACAACCAGTAAGATGCCGTCTACATGTTTGGCCAGGGCATTGGTCTCGGAAGTGATCAGTGTGGGAGGCGTATCAATAAGGATGTAGCGGTCTTCATATCTCATTTTGGCCTCACTGATCAATCGTCTCATCTGCTCCGATGAGATCAATTCAGAAGGATTGTTCGGCGTTTTCCCTCCTGGAATGATAGTCAGTTTATTGAGTCCGGTTTTGATCATAAAGGAAGACAGCGGGCCGCCATGGGTAAGAAATGACGATAACCCTTTATCATTCGCGCATCGAAATATTTGGTGTATGGATGGTTTGTGCAGGTCACAGTCAATCAAAAGGACATGTTCGTCTATGCTGGATGCAATCGATACAGCAAGATTGGATGTCACAAATGACTTGCCCTCCCCCCGGGTTGCACTGGTGACCATAATCGTTTTGGGCGGTTCTCCGGTCTCGGGGAACATCAAGGTGTTTTTTAATACTCTGAACTGCTCCGCTTCAAAAGAGTGGGGTTTTTGGGATGAAATGACATCCAGCGTTTTGGTAGAATGAAACCGGCCCTGGCGCAAATCTGTTTTTTTTGACTGGGAAGGTCCCTTTTTTTCATCATCCCGGGGGTGCAACGGGTTGACTTCTTTTTCTGATTTCTCAAGCGCTTTAAATATTTTTCCCAAGTATATACCTCACCGATTAGAGATTAAAATATGACTTAATCAGATTGACAGCTCTTTCAATCCCGTATAATTCCAATGCCCCGAAAACGCCGACAATTAAAAACACATAAGAGGATGCAACAACAAACACCAGATTACCGAGCTTTTTCGTTATCCTGCCCTTTGATTCCCTAATATTCCCGATTTGAATGAGGACAGGCAATCCGTATAACTCCTCAATATCTTCCTTTCTGCGGACGGAATTATCGAAAACGAAAATCAGGTAAATGATTCCGCCCGTGATAATGCAGCATATCCCGAAATACTTAACAAAATCCGCTCTTACATTCGGCGAAATCGGTTTTGCCGGCTTTACCGCGTAATCCAGCACTCTGAACTGTTCACCTTTCTGTTTTTTCTCCATATTTACAGACAACTCTGCCTCAAGCCGTCTATCCAGCAAAGAGGTGTATACATTCTGAATACTGGCATAATCCCTTAACAGTTTCTGTAACTCCTGTTCCCTTTCAGGTGTCTGGGCAACGCGTTGTTCATGCTCTCTCATTTTATTTTTAAGGGATCCGATATCTGCAAGATATGCCGCAATGGAATTCTCGATCTGCTTGAGCTGAATCTCAAGCTCCATAATTTCAGGATCAGCATTTAGTGATCCGACCTGCGCTTCTTCTTGTGACTCACCCTCTTGTTCTAATCTCTTCTTCCTGGCTTCCTCTGCTTTTACTTCAAGTTTTCCGATCTTACTTTTTGCTTTGATGACATCCGGGTGTCTCTCAGTGTATTTTAACAGGAGCGTCCGAAGCTCCTCTTTGGATTTCGCAAGTGCCAGTTCATCGGAACTCAATCCCGTATTTCCAGTTTCAGCAGTTGTTCCGGAAATGATCTCACGGTTTCGCTGCTCCACAATTTCCTTTTGTCTGATGATCTGCTGCTGAATTGTTCCCTTTGTATTCTGGGCTTCCCTCAAAGAATTCTGGGTATTTGTCAATTGTGTCTGAAGCCTGTCTAGGGTACGCAGATTGGATTCAAGCTCACTGGGCAGGCCACCGACATGTTCCGCCCGATATGTTGCCAGTTGCCTTTCTTTAGTCTCAAGGGTCTTTTTAATCTTTTCCAGTTCCTCATCAAGGAACTGACTGGTGCCGATCACTTGCGCCTCTCTGGTTTTAAGGTTTTCATCCATAAAATAGCTGGCCAGTGTGTTCGTGATCTGCATGACCCTTTCCGGATTCGTCCCTTCAAACTGAATGGCAAATGTCTCCGCACCATGCCGCCTGCTGGAACGCGTCATGTTTATCTCAATCCGCTCTCTCAAATCTGCTATTTTATCTTCCAGGTACATATCCTCTTTAGTTTTATAGAGCCCGAACTGATTGATGATTTTCTCAAGGTTGCTCCTGCTCATGATCTGCTGGGTAATACTGCTGATTCTTGCTTCAATTCCCGAAGAGATGACAGATCTCACATAGTTGGCTGGAACTGCCTGCGGCTGGACCAGAATCAGTGTTGCGGCCTGATATATTCTCGGACTGATAAGTGTTTTTGCAAGACCGAGGGTAAGAAAGCAGCAGAATAAAAGGATGATCAGCCATTTACTCCTGAAAAGAATTTCAACAACCTGGTCCAGCTTAATCTGGGTCTGCTGTGTAAAGTTGGCCATTCCTTAAACACCTTTCATTTTGATTAACAACATCAAATATTCACCAATAAAATGCTTGTGCAAAGTGCGCTGCATTCGACATATAATACTCCTGATGAAGCGCCCTAGGCGCTGATCCTGATCTTACGCTCCCTGCTGCTTCGCAAATGAGCCGTTGCGTGTGATTCATCAATGAATATTTTCAGAAAAACGCATCCTGCATTTTCATTCATGTTATGTGCATCATGTGTGGGCAAGCGATGTGAGGCGCTTTGAGTGCGCTGGAAAGTCCGGCAGGGTATGCATACGATCGCTATTGCCGGATATCGTGCCGAAAAAAGCACTGAAACTGCTTTTATAAAATACGATATGAGTATCATTTGCCCCGCCCTGAAGATCCCAAAAACAGTTCAATCTATAAATAGCTGCAATAGCATGAACAATCCAACCTTATGAAAACTTACACATTCCACTTGCAATAAACAGAATCGATCGGGTTAATCTCAAAAGCAATTGTGTGATAAAAAACCGTATCAGTCAGTAACTGGTTATTCAGAAGGAATTCATTATCAACAGTAGGTCAGGAAACGTACCGCGGTAGCAGGAAAACCAGAATCAATTTTTTCCAGATTTCTTCTTTTCCTATATAAATCGCTGAGGCATTTGAATCTACCATATCGGAGTAAAATCGTTTTGTCAACAGCCTTGACAAAATCTTGCCGTGCCCAGCGTTTAAAGGTATTCATGCGGGTATCGGAGTGATACTGCCTTAAAAAAAACCAGCCAGTTTCCCAAGGCAGTATCACCTTTTCGCGGATGCTTACCGGTGAGCTATTAATTAAGGATATAAAATTAAACACCGCTAATAATCGCAGATCGATTGATCCACACTCTGGGGCACCCCCTCAAAGGGTGTCCACTTGCTGCTGCCGAAGCTGGTGGTATCCCTCATGGTTTTCAGGATCTCGATGCTGGTCTTATATCCCTTGTACATCCTGCATGCATCCATGGCCATCCCGCAGATCAGTGCTACCGCCTGAATGACGGTCACATCTTTCTGCGAGCACTCCCAGGGCTCTGAAGAGTAAACCCTTAGTGCACCGATGATTTTGTTGTGGCTGATGATCGGGACCCCTAAGAGGGATGAGATCCCCTCTTTTTTTGCGGCCTCGGGGTACTCGATCCGCGGATCATCCATCACATCGTAAATGGCAATGGGAACCGCATCCTTGGCTTCTTTGATCGCCTGTTTGAAATGGGTCGGTCCTTTGGTCAGATACTCCTGGCTCAACCCGGATGATGCCACAAGCTCCAGCTGCCTGGAGTCCCTATCTACCAGAAACACACAGCAGCCCTTGGCATTGAAGGCGGTTTTCACGCTTTCCGCGGTAACCAGAGCCACTTCCTGGGGGTCTTTGCACTGTGAGATAGCAGTGGTCAGACGGGTGAGGGTTTCATAGTGAACGTCGTGGGTTTCCATACATTTCTCCTTTGACTTTAAGATTAAAAGATACACCAACGCCAATGACATCATTTAACCCGTGATGGGTTCAACAGCATCTGACATTCACACAGGGTGTGGTGCAAGAGAAATTGGACACTAAGCAGGATCGGTTTAAGACGCAGGTAATATCAGCTCAAAGGTAAATCAGCTGGTATTCAGTTTGATTAGTTCAACTATATATGATTCACAAAAGAAGGTCAATCGATCATATTTGTCTCCAGAAGATTCATATATGACGGTTCGTGGGGGCAGCCCGTAACGTTTGGCATCAATCCGAGTTTTCACGATTTTCCTCCTGGCTGCTCCGGTGGATATAGTATACCCTGAACAGAATAATCACACACAGCCAGCTGAGAAGGGTCGTGGCCAGATCGACAAAAACAGATGCCAGATAAATATGAATGCCCCTGCTTTTTGATGCAAATGGTCCGGAAAGCGTGACGATCATGATCATGAGCTGCACGGCAAACGTAGGCCCGAATATTTTCCAGAAATGATACTTGGCTACAGACACGGATTTTTTAAGCGCTTCTATGGGCTCCATCTGCTCAAAAATCATGAAAAACGGAAACAGTGACAAAAGCACGGATACGATGATACCGGGAAAAATCAGCAGGATAAACCCGATAAAGATGATGGCAATGGAACACAGTGAAGCAAACAGGAACGGACCGTAGTGATCCCTGGCATAGATCAGGCACTCCCTGATATCATATTCACCTTCCAGGGCAATCTGGGAGTACAGTTTGACATGTACGGCCATGGCATAGGGAAACACCAGGAAACTGTACCCGATACTCAGGTACAGCAGAAAGGAGTTAAGGATATCCGGGAGCTTTGCCAGCCGCTCCAGGCCTATCACCAGAGAAAAGGGCACATTGATCATCAAGGTTAACATCATGATCGGTCTGAAGTAATCTCTAAAAAACAGCAGCGCATCTTTAAGTATGGTTACCACAACGATCTCCTGCTCATCCGGCATGAAAATTTATGTCATCCTCTCCCTATCACACAACCCGCCCCGCGGCCAAGGGCTAACCCTGATTTTTTTGAATTCAGTATTCCAATTCAGTGGCCTATCCGCTACAGTGTTCGAATAGACGAAACCGGTACCAAAGAACGGATAATAAACATGAGTGAATCAAGTGAATCTATAGACCCATGCCTGGTTGAAGCGATCCGGAATATTGAAACTTTTGTGGAGGAAACCACAGGACTCAGGCCCGGCCAGGAAGAAATTGCTCAGGCTCTGTCTAAGTATTTTGTGTTGAAGGAGATTCTCGAGTTCATAAAGATGGCCAGGTCAGAAGCGTCCGTCTGACCGAATCTGATCAACAAAGGGATCACCTAAGAATCATCCCGCTCCGGATCAGCAGGGGGGTTATCCACAGGGCCCTGCAGATCCTTCATCATATCCAGGACCGCCCGGCTGAACGGATCCGGATTTTTGGATTTGGTATCCACATACATGGCAAAGGCATCCGGATAGAGCGACTGCATATCCGGGATGTCACTCCGTTTTTTCTGCTTGAAATTCACCCGGATGATATTATCCAAGGATTTTTCTTTTTGGGACATACGGCCTCCTAAGATCACTCAAACGACTGGGAGAGGGTCTGCCCCCCCATTTCCAGAAATATAAGCATGATCCCAGGATCCTGCAATTACAAATTGGCCGGCCGCTTGATCAAATCAGGGCATGGAGAAGGGCATCTTGATCTTGAACCAGAGTTCTTTAATATCCATGGCGAGCAGAGATGCAAAGTCGGTTGCCGTTTCAGTTTCTTTGCGGATGTTCTGCTGAAATGAGGTGCCGCAGGTACAGTTGAACCGGATGGCCTTTCTCATTTCAAAGTTCTTTATTTTTGACTTTTGAAGGGACCGCCGGGTCCCGCACAACGGACATTGAATCTCAAAAATATCCGGGTCTTTCTTCGGTTTTCTAAACATCATGATCACTCCCTGATGGTTTGGTTAGGTTCGGCAATGAGGATCAACATTCAATCGCTCATTATCTGACCAACATCAGATTACACGTTGCGTGCCAGGGGAGAAGCGTCAGCAAAAAAATTATGGGAATGGTTTTTAACTGTCTGAATTCATAATACCTTCAGCGAGGCCAGAATACTGAGAATTTGATCTGCCGGGTTATACCGCCGGTTTTTGATGCAGTGACCGCCCTGCAGACCAACGATATATGGTCGAACCGGTGAAATATCGCCAGCAAGGAGAGGGTTGTTTGTGACCGGCCACCATAGGAACTGAGATCCGCCCGTAACCGGTCGTTGAATCGAAAATACGGTCAGATGGTGATCAAAGTTTCTTTGTTTTTCAGCAGGTCGGTGAGCGGCTGTCCCCAGTAGATCACCT
>QZLA01000256.1 GCA_004796375.1 Desulfobacteraceae bacterium | reverse complement strand
CTTTCCCCGGGTTTGAACCACCGGCCCTGGGTGATGAACTGGTCAATTCCGCTGATCAAAGGCTCGGTGTGAGTCAGTCCGATCACGGCATCGGCCGTGGTGGTTTTGTCCATGGCAGACAAGGGAACGGTCATACCCCTGGTCCTGTCCCGGGTCTCAAGCCATGCGCGGGGGGAGGCCAGCATATCCTCGCCCATGGTATTTTTAATCCATGCAAATGCGCTTTGGGGGATATCGGTCCAGTTGAGCTGTTTGAGCAGAAGCCCATGGTAGGTTGCCTTGTCATCATACAGAACCTTGACATGCTCGCGGATGTTTTTAACCGAGGTGAAGCTCATCAGGGTGAATGTCAGGATGATCAGGGTCATGCAGGTCAACAGGGTCCGGGTCCGCCGTCGCCTGAGATTGGACACACCCATGAAAAATGAGGCGAAAAACGCCTTGAACAGGCTGATTTCTCCTTCATCCCCTTTATGCCCCTGCCGCTGCAGGTTGGCGATTTCCCCTTCAAACCGGTTGAAGATGATCCAGGTCACCATGATCGACAGCCCGATAATGAAAAAGGCAAGAATGATGACCACCGGGCTGTATGCGAGTTCAAAGGCCGGATGAACATTGTAGATGACGGTAATCTGGATCAGCAGGATACTTAAAAACCCAAGGATCCGTTTGTAGATATTGGTAAATGAGAACAGGAACCGTTCCAGGCAGAATGCAAACGGCACAAACAGCACAATGTAAAACAGGACACCGTAAAGGACATCTTTCTGGGTTTTTTCCACATGCTCGTACACCCGCCCTGCCAGTGCCATGGCTGTGGCCGACGCGTCCATGAACCGATCATACACCCGGTTTTCAAGGTGGGTCCCGGCCTGGGTCAGTGCCTGGTTTCCCCGGATGCGGATATCCCTGATTTTCTGGTTGTTGATCCCCTTTTTTTCAAGGTTGTTGATCCGCGGGGTCAACAGTGTCCACATGTCTCTGGCTGCGTGATATACCGTCGGCATGAGGTTCCGGTCTGCATCGATCAGGTATCCGCCGCCCATGGGCATTTGGCTGTCGGAATTGGAAAGGATCAATTTGCGGGTGAGCAGCGAGTCAGACAGGGTGAGCTTGAACCGGGTTCCCGGCTCCAGGTACAAAGAACACAAAAGAGAACGTCTCGTGTCAATCCGGCTGTACCAGTACTTGAGCGGCTGGGCATCGGTCCGGGCATCAAAAAGCTCAACCTTGGTCATATAATTGAAGGTCCTGGGTTCCAGGAGATTGGCCAGGGTGGTCATGTTGCAGGCAAACATGGTCAGGTCGGTTTCCATGTTTTTCTTGGTCATCTTCAGGCGGTAGCGGGCCTTGGTGGTCTGTTTCTTATCAATCGCCCAGATCGTATCCCCGGTCAACGGGTCAAACCGGTATCCTTCGATGATCACCTTTTCAAGGACATGCTTCTTGTCTGCCACGCCTTTGAGCATGAATTCACCGGCTTCGTCCACCATGGTGTGGTAGATGCCCGGTCCCTGGAAGGAGAGGATCATGCTCTGGGGGGCCGGGGCCTCGGCAAACAGTTCTCCGTGACGCAGGAAATTGGCCCGTCCCCTGATGGTGGCAAATCCGTTCCGGGGCAGTTTGGATGTCCGGATTTTGGGTGCCTGGGTTACTTGGGTTAAGAGCCTTGAGATGAACCGGCTCTGCCGGGTGATGTTTTCGATGTCCACGCTTTTCAGGCGGTCATACGGGGTCCCCCACAGGCGTCTGGCATCATTGGTGGTGACCAGGGTGATACCCAGCATTCCGGCAAGGGAGCTGACTTCACCCCCCAGGGCGGGCCGGTCCTTGAAATAGCTTTCCCAGGAGCGCTGGAGTGAGGGACGCAGGGTGTCCTTCAACAGGTTGGGCGTCCCAAGTTCCCTGGCAGCCGCTGCTGACGATTCCTGCAGGACCTTGTCCAGGGTGGTATAGGGAGAATATCTGTTGATGTTGGATTTCAAGGGGTACAGCCAGCCGCGGCTGAATGCGCCAAAGCCATCTCCGTGGCTCGACAGGTGCAGCGATATGACGGCCTGGATCTCATTGCCGGCCATCAGCTTCCTGAATTTGCGGGCACTTTTCAATTCATCCAGTTTCCGCCTGGCGTCCAGCAACCGCTGCTGGGAAAGGGTCTCGGCAGCAGGTACCAGGTTTTTAATATCCCTGACCTCTTCCGGTGACAGGGTATCCAGGTTTTTTCTTGACATCAGCCGCTTGAAAGCCATGCGCTGGGCAGCCAAATTCTTGATACGGGATGTATCCCTGTCTTTTGCCAGCCTGAGCTGCATCAATGTGGTATTCAATTCGTCGATGCGTGATTTGATGATATCGGTCAGGGCCGCTTGAACCGGTTTCAGCTGCTCGTCCTCTAAAAGGCTATTCTGCCCCTGGCTGCTGTTCAGGATGTCAAAATAATTTGAAAGGGCCTCCTGCTGGCGGGCATAGGTGTCAATGTCCTTTTCCAGGGATTTTTGATCCTTTTTCAGGTTTCTTGATTTCTCTTTAATACTCCAGATCATCTCCCGCATCCCCGTAAGGGTGTTGGCATGTCCTGATGTTGCGACCAGGAGTATGGAACGGTGGGGCGGGTGGGTGCTCAGGTATCTGGCCAGGTCAAGGAGCGCTGCAATGGAACAGGCCTGGTCCGCGCCCGGAGACCGCCCGGCAATAAATTCGCTGGTGTCATAGAATGCTTCAACAATAACCAGTTCATCCTCGACCGCGTTATCGGTACCCTCAACCAGGCAGTAAATATTCTGGGCAGGGACCTGGTGCCATTTGAGGTCCGAATACAAGGTTACCTTTGGGCCGGTATTCCAGTCCTTTAGCTGGTCTTGATCCGATTGACCAAGAGCCTCATCCGCGGGAAGTAACTCCCCCAAAAGGGTCCGGGCATCCGGGTACGAGATGACAAAGCGGGGGAACTCCACCGGTGTCAGTTCGATCTTGTCCTCAAACAGGAACCGGTCCGGATCTTCTTTCTGGACGTAGACCAGGGCTTTGGCCCCCAAAGATAATGCATTGATCCAGTGATCATTGGAGGCCAGATCCATGAAAACAATCGCATCTTTCACAAGGTATCCATTAAACCGGTCAAGCTCACCACTTCCCACATAAATGGCATGACCTTCAAGTCCCTTGGCGGATAGGGTACCCGGAGATATCTGGTTGGATACAAAAGGCTGAAGCTCTATGCTTTTCCCGCTTGAGGGCAGGGTGATCCGGGTTTGGGTATGCTGCCTGACCGGCAATGAAAACAGGTGGCTGCCGATGGTGGAAAATCCGAACCGCTTGAATTCGGAACGGATAAAGTCAGCACTGTTATCATGCCCTGTACTGCCGCAACGCCGGGTGTCTGCATCGGAAAGGGTCTGGATCACACGGGAAACATAGCTGCGATGCGATTCAATGCCTTGATTAGACGCGCCGGCACTCGGGCTGAGGCACAGCAGCGAGGTGATCATGACAAGAAAAAGGGTGAACACCCCCATCATGAATCTCCTGAAACATGCAGGTCTGCGGGATATCATCGGGCGATCAGGTGTGGGTTTCGCTGATCTGGCCGATGGATATCGACAGTTCATCTCTGTTTTCAATTTTTTCAATACGCCCGTCACTGATCCACACCACACGGTCCGAAACATTGAGCATCTTCAAGTCATGGGTGGCGGAAATAATGGTTACATTCTTCTCCCGGCTGAGCATTTTCAAAAGGAAAATAATCTCTTCCCCGGTGGAAAGGTCCAGGTTGCCGGTGGGTTCATCCGCAAGGATGATGGCAGGGTCATTGGCCAGGGCCCTGGCAATGGCCACCCGCTGCTGCTGGCCGCCGGACAGCTCAAAGGGTTTATGCTGAAACCGTTTTTTCAGCCCCACCAGATCCAGCAGTTCCATGCCCTTTTCCCGGGCATCGTCATCACTGATACCACCGAACACCATGGGCAGGGTTACATTCTCAAGGGCGGTCATCACCTGGATAATGTTGAAGGTCTGGAAAATATATCCGATTTTACGGCATCGAAGCCACGCCAGTTCATAGGCATCAAGCTGGGAAATGTCCACTTCGTCAATGAATACACTTCCTGATGAGGGTTTGTCCAGGCCCCCGATCATGTTGAACAGGGTGGTTTTCCCTGAGCCGGAGGGTCCCATGATTGAAATGTATTCTCCCATGCCGATTTCCAGGTCGATCCCCTTGAGGACCTGGATTTGGGATTTGCCCATGGTGAAATTTTTCGTCACCCCGGAGACGCGAACGATACTGGCTTCCATCAATCCTTTCCTTTCATGGCTTCGACCGGCTGCATCCTGGCAGCCAGCAATGCCGGATATAATACACCCAGGATACTTAACATGCAGCCCAGGGCAATGGCAGTAAGGATGACCATCCCGCTATCATTAAAAGAGATAAAGTTCCAGGCCGAGGTCCCAAACCGGATAAATGTGTTGAAAAAGGCGATCAGTACACCGAAAAGCGCGCCGATGGAAGCCCCGATCATGCCCTGCAGCCCCGCTTCAATGAGAAACAGCCTCAGGATAAACCGATCCAGGGCCCCCAGGCACTTCATGGTGCCGATATCCCGGAATCTTTCAGTGACGGCCATGAGCTGGGTATTGACGATACCGACCACGCACACCAGAAGGGAGAGAAATAAAATCCATCGCTCCTTGGGGCTGGTGCCCTGGCCGTCTTTGTAGTTGACCGGTTCATAGCCCAGGTGCAGAAGTTTTTGTACGGCCGCTTTGTCATCCGCTATGAATACGGTTTTGGCGATATTGGCATTGAATTTGGTGTAGCTGAAAAATGAAATGGCCAGTATCAGGCTCATGGTGGTGATCATGGATCTGAAAAATCGTGCCTTGATACTTTTAACCGCAATCTCAACCGATTTGTAGAACGGCAGCACCACTTGTTTTTTCGGCAGATGTGAGGTGGAATGTCCGGCCTGCAGCATAGATGATCCATATAAAATAGTTGTGGCTGATAGGATATTAGTTCTATAGTAAACCGGGGCACAAAGTCAAGAGGCGATTACTGCAAGGGGCAGTCAATCCTGAGGTTCGACCGACCGGATAAATCCATCGGCACGGGCTGCCGTACCATGGCCTTTGTCTTGACTTTAGCTGTAAATTTAAATACCCTGAGCGGAGTTATCAGGGTAGCAAACATCATGTGTCATTGAATGGAAAGATAATGCCTGAAAAACGCCCGACCGAACCTGAACAGATTCCCGTGGTAAAACGCCCGCTGCTGTCATGGGTGTTTGGTGAGAACCTCAAATTTCAGATTCTCTTGATTCTGATTATCATCGTGATGGTTTTCGTCAGTATCATTCCCCTGGAAGTTCAAAAGCGGGTGGTCAATGAGGCCATTAAGATGCGCCGGATTGACCTGTTGCTGACCTATTGCGGCGTCTATCTTCTGGCCATCGTTTCGGCCAGTGTCCTTCAATTTACGATCAATTCCCTGCAGGTGTATATCGGGCAGCGGACCTTGTCACGCATGAGAAAAGAGCTCTTTGATCACATCCTGTCTCTGCCGATCAATTTTTTCAGGAAAACCCAGCCCGGGACCGTCATCTCTTCGCTGGTGACCGAAATCGCTACAGCCGGGGACAACGTGGGGATGATTTTTGCCAGCACCGTGCGAAGTGTCCTCACCCTGGTGGCATTTGCGGCTTATCTGTTTTATCTGCACCCGATGCTGGCAGCGGTCTCCATGAGTATCTACCCGATCATTCTGATTCTGGTGCCGCGTCTTCAAATGCGGGCCAATACTGCCAACCGCAAGCGGGTGGATGCCACACGCACCATGTCCAACAAGATTGGTGAATCCATCAGCGGGATCTATGAAATCCATGCCAGCGGTGCATTCAATGTGGAGAACCATAAGTTTGCAGGTATCGTGGACCGGCTGTTCAGGATCCGGATCGTCTGGAACCTGTATAAATTTGCCATCAAGGTGACCAATAATTTTTTCAATAACTTAAGCCCGTTTTTCATCTTTCTTTTGGGCGGCTATTTCGTCATGAACGGCCGGCTGGAGCTTGGGTCCCTGATCGCATTTCTGTCTGCACAAAAGGATATCAGTGATCCATGGAAGGAGTTGATCGCCAATTACCAGGGGTTTCAGGATTCAACCACCCGGTATAAAAAAACCATGCAGCTGTTTGATATCACTCAGGAGCACCTGGTGGAAGACAAGACACGGGAGCCCCACAAGCTGGGGGCATCCGTAGAGGTCAAGGATCTGACTTTCAAGACCGAAGACGGGATCAAGCTGCTTTCTGGAGTCAATTTCAAGCTCAAACCCGGGGACCAGATGGCCCTGGTCGGTTTTTCAGGCAGCGGAAAAAGTACGCTGGCCCAGTGTATCAGTCAGCTGTACAAGTACTCCTCCGGCCAGATACTGATCGACGGCAACGACATTGCCGAACTGACAAAAAAGGATATGGCCGCCAATATCGGGTTTGTACCCCAGGCACCCTTCATTTTCAACGGCACCATCCAGGAAAATATCCTTTATTCCTGTGTGGCCAACCTTAAAGAGATCGACCCGGATAAAGGGTTTGAAGAGAACCCGGATCTGCCCTCTCTGGATGATATCATCGCCATCCTCCATCAGACCGGTCTGTTTGTTGATGTGTTACGGTTCGGGATGAACACCATGCTTGACCCGGAAAAAGATGAAGAGCTGGCATCACGGCTGGTTGAAGTGCGCAGCAATTTCCAGGAGGAGTTCAGTGAGGAACTGGCCGACATTGTGGAGTTCTTTGATGACAACCGGTATCTGCACCATTCGGATGTGGCATCCAATATCACCTTTGGTACCGCACGGGATCCGGCATTCCTGAGCGAGAACCTGACCGACAATGATTACTTCCTCTCCTTTCTGGATGATGCTGACCTGACCCGGCCATTGATGACACTGGGGGCTGAGATGTCGAGACAGATCGTGAATATCCTCGGGGGGCTGCCGGCGGATGATGTGTTTTTTGAACAAAGCCCCATCTCCCACGACCGCATCAAGGATTACAAACTGCTGGTTGAACGGATGGCCGGAATACGCATCCATGACATGCCCAAGGAGGATGGCCGCATGCTCCTTGAAACCGCCCTGCGGTTCATCCCGGCCCGGCATAAAATTGTCTCTTTCCCCCAACTGCTTGAAGACCTGATTCTGGAGGGACGGGCACTGTTCAAACAGCGGATTCACAAAGATAAACCCGATGCCTTTTCCTTTTATGATATCAGTGAGTACATCTACTCCCAGACCATTTTGAACAATATCTTTTTCGGCCGCTCAAAAACCGACAAACCCCGGGATCAGGAGCGGGTCAACAAGAGTATTGTCCGGCTGCTGGTGGAGGAAGACCTGCTTGAAACCATCCTTGAGATCGGCTCTGAGTTTGAAGTGGGTGACAAGGGCGATAACCTGTCGGGCGGTCAGAAGCAGAAGCTTGCCATTGCCAGAACCCTTTTAAAACGACCGGATATCCTGATCCTTGATGAGGCAACCTCAGCCCTTGATAACAACTCCCAGGCCAGGATCCAGAACCTTCTGGAAACCTCCTGGAAAGGTAAAAGTACGATAATTGCGGTGGTTCACCGGTTGGACATTATTAAAAACTATGATTATATTGCTGTATTGAAGGCCGGTGAAATTGTGGAAATGGGCTCCTATGATGAGCTGATCAAGCGAAAAGGAATGTTATATGAGCTTGAATTCGGACAAGGATAGCGCAAATCACAGTGTTGATGCATCTTCCAGTGAGTTTCAGGAGAATCTGGCCACGCTGCGGCAGATTCCGTTTTTTTCGAAACTGCCCCTGGATAAGCTCAAACTGCTTGCCTACCTGTGCAGCCAGGTCACCTTCAAAACAGATGATTACCTGTTCACCCAGGGGGATGACGACGGGCAGGCCTTTTACATTATTGAAGGAAGCGCTCAGCTGATCTTTGAGAGGGAAGATGGATCGGCCGTGGTCAGAGAGTATGGCAAAGGGGTTTTTCTGGGCGGCATCGCACTCTTGGGAAAAAGCAGGAGAATCTATTCGCTCAAGGCCAAGGCATCGACCACCTGCCTGATTCTTGAGCGGGAGAAGTTCATCCGGATTATCGAAAAATTTCCCGATCTGCTGCTGCCGGCCATACAGGGGAGTATTGAAAACATACATGCATGGGAGAAACATTTTTTAAGTCACCATTCCAAGGATTGTCAGCAATGTTGTCAACATCTCGGTGTCAGCGTGCTCTAATGCCCGATGCGCACAAGCCATTGACCCTGGTGCTGAAAAACGATCTTGGTGAGATCGATTCTATCTGGGCAACGCTTGAGCGTGTTCTTGAGGAGTACTACCTCAGCCGGAAGGATATGTTTCAAATCAACCTGGCCGTGGAGGAACTGTTTACCAATATCGTATCCTATGCGTTTGAGGACAAGGGACCGCATGATATCTTTGTGAATATTTATGTGGAGAGAAGGAAATTTCTGGTGGTTGAACTGATGGATGATGGTATACCCTTCAATCCCGCGGATCACCAGGACCCGGATATGTCCAAGCCGCTGTCTCAGAGAGATGAAGGCGGCCTGGGTATCCATTTTTGTAAAAAAATGATGGCCGAATTTTTCTATGAACGAAACGGCAAGCAAAACAAAGTGACCTTTAAAAAACGGATTAGAAAACCCGGTTTTTTTGAAAAATTCTTTTCCTGCAGGAGGAGTCATGGAAATTAAGGAAAATATGGATGGAAATATTCATGTTTTTGAGTTGAGCGGGCGTCTGGATTCCAGAACATCCCCGGAGTTTGATGAAAAACTGTTCAAGGCGATGGAACAGGGAGCCAGCCATTTTATAATCGACTTTCAATCCCTTGAATATATCTCAAGTGCCGGTTTAAGGGTTCTCAACAAGGCACACAAAAAACTGAAACATTCCGATGGGAAGATCATGATGTGCAATATGGTGGATTATATCAAAGAGGTGTTTGAGATTGCCGGGTTTGATACATTCCTCCCCATAGTGCCTGACCGTCAGGCCGCCAGGAACTCTTTCAACTGAACCCCAAGCCTTGCAGGATCTGATTGACTGACACAGCACCTGAGCATACGGCTTCGCCGGAGGATGAGGTCTGGGTCCAGGTGGGCAAGTATTTCGGACCCCGGACCGGGATGGTGCAAAGTTTGTCCAACCTGGCCGGCGCCTGTTTTATCACTGTTTATTTCACATTTCTCGATGATGTTCCCAAAACCCGCTTCAACCTGATCGAGGATGCCCTGATCAGCGTGATCCTGTTCCTGTTTCTGGTTCTGGTGGGATGGGTTCTGTACCGGAGATGGTATCGGGATATTGCCGTCTATATCAAGTGTAAAATCCGTCACCGAGATATTGATGCCGTTCTTGAGCGCCGGGCACAAAAAAAGGTGCTCAATGTCCCCGTTGCAACCTCTGCCGTGTCCATGTTCAACTGGACCCTTGCAGCCGTTATTGTTACGGTGATGAATGTGCTGGAACCCTATGAGGGGATCCAGGATGCCGACCTGGTCATGTATTCCGTCAAGCTGTTTGCCGGTATCATTTTCGGGGGGCTGATCACCAGTGCCACCATATTCTTTATCATGGAAAGCTTTTGCCGCAGGCATCTGCACCATTTTTTCCCCCAGGGCGGACTGTTGCAAGTGAAAGGGGTGTTCCGGCTGAATCTCCGGTTGAGGATCATGCTCACATTTGTATTTGCCTCATTTATTCCCATCACGGATGTGGCCCTGGTCACCTATGAAAAGGCCAGGATGATCACCGTGGCAGACCCCCAGGAGGTGCTTTCCAGTTTGGGCACGATTATCTGCTTTGCCCTGCTGATTGATCTGTCATTGGCATTTCTGCTCTCCCATCTTCTGGCCAAGATCATCGTCGCACCGGTCACTGAAATGAAAGAGGCCATGACCCGGGTTGAAAGGGGAGATCTCCACGCATCGGTCCGGGTCAGTGACAACAATGAACTGGGTATTTTAGGTAATCATTTCAACCGGATGACTGAAGGGTTGCGGGACCGGTATCAGATTAAAAAATCCCTGGCAATGGCCCGGGAGGTGCAGCAGGATCTTCTGCCGAGAAAATCACCTGATATCGAAGGGCTCGATATTGCCGGCAATATCATCTACAGCGATGAAACCGGCGGTGATTATTTTGATTACATTTCGCCCCTGAATCCCCAAACGCCTGAAATCGGGGTGGTGGTCGGGGATGTGTCGGATCACGGGATCCCTTCGGCCATACTGATGGCCTCCACCCGGGCATTTATCCGGCAGCGGGCGGCACTGGGCGGCGATCTGTCTACCCTGGTCAATGATGTCAATTTTCAGTTCACCCGGGATGTGGAAGATTCCGGCCGGTTCATGACCCTCTTTTTTCTATCCATTGATTTGACGCATGAAACGCTCACCTGGGTGCGCGCCGGTCATGACGCAGCCATGATATATGACCCGGTCTTGGACACCTTTGATGAACTCAAGGGGGAGGGGGTTGCCCTGGGAGTTGAGGGTGAGTTTCAATTTAATGAATACTCAAGACAGGGGTTTGGCAAAGGCCAGGTTATTCTTATGGCTACTGACGGGTTGTGGGAAGCGGTGAATCATGACGGCGAGATGTTCGGAAAACAGCGGATCCTGCAGATGATTCGCAGGAATGCCCACCAAAGTGCCCAAAAGATCAAACGCGTTATTCTGGATCGGGTACAGGCATTTTCAAGGGCCGATGTTCCGGAAGATGATATTACACTTGTCGTTATCAAGCGGACCTAATGCCTTGGTGAACCCCAAATCAACATCCCGGTATCTACTCGATGAGGATCAAGCCAGACAGGCCTCTTTGGCCTTCTATTACATCGTGGCAGTTCTTTCGACCACCATCGGCATTCTCGTGGTGTTTATTCTCAACATTTTTACCCCATTTTCAATGTTTCAGAGCGAGTTTTACCGGCTGACCCATGGATTGACCTCTCTTTTGGCGATTCTGACCCGGCAGGCCATTCCCAGGGCGTTGATCCTGATTCTGATATCCGCCGGTTCAGCAGTTTTAGCGGTTCACATCCTGCTGGTTCCGATCCGGTCGGCCCTGGACCTGGCACGGCAGGGACGGGTCATTCCCCGTGCACTACTGCGTAAAGCCAGGAAACGGCTGATCAATCTGCCCTTCATGTTTATTCCCATCAGTGTATGCCTTTGGATCGTCATGCCATTGATCGCACTGTCCATGGCATTCATTCTGGAGCAGGTGCCGCCCCGGTCCGGCATAATTGTGTTTTCCAGGGCCTGTATGATCGGTCTGGTGGTGTCCATGATGGCCTATCACCGGATGGAGTCATTTTCCAGGCAGAAGCTGATCCCGTTGTTTTTTCCGGAGGGCCGGATGGCCGAGGAAACCGGGGTGGCCAGGCTCTCGATTTCCCGCAGGCTCAATACCCTGAACCGTTTCGGTGTGGTGATTCCCGTCGTGATCATGTTTGTCACCCTGATCACCCTTCAGTTCCAGGTGGAGGCCCAGGGGATATCTGCCAGGGATTACGGTTACGGCATTATCAAGTTTCTGGCGGTCCTGTTTCTCTATTTCATATTTGCAACCCGGCTGCTGAACCGGATCGTCAGTAAAAGCATATCCGCGCCTGTTGAGGATATGATCCGGGTGCTTCAAAAGATACGTTCCGGTATTTTTCACGAGCGGGTCAGGGTGGTGTCCAATGATGAAATCGGGTATGCCGGTGATGTGATCAATGAAATGGCAGCAGATCTGGCGGATCGCCAGACCATGCAGGAATCCCTGAATCTGGCCAAAGAGGTCCAGCAGAACCTGCTGCCGAAACAGTCACCCCGGATCCCGGGTTTTGATGTCTTTGGCAAAAGTATCTACTGTGATGAAACCGGTGGTGATTATTTTGATTTCCTGGTCCCCCCGCAACAGCAGGGCCGTGAACTCGGCATAGTGATCGGGGATGTATCCGGGCATGGTATTGCCTCGGCCCTGCTGATGGCCACTGCGCGGGGAATCCTTAGGCAGCGGTTTGCCCTGCCGGGCCGGATGGCCCAGATCATTTCCGATGTAAATGCCATGATTGCAAGGGATATTGCAGACACCGGAAGTTTTATGACCCTGTTCTGTTTGAAAATCCATTCCAGTGAGAATCGATTGGAATGGGTGAGAGCCGGCCAGGATCCGGCGATTTTATACAGCCCTGATACGGATGAGTTTTCCCTGTTAAAGGGAAGGGGCATTGCGTTAGGACTGGATGAAACCGCTAATTATGAAGACAATGTGATTTCAGATCTTAAATCCGGGCAGGTTATTCTTCTGGCAACGGACGGCATTTTTGAAGCCCGTAATACCCATGGGGAGATGTTTGGCAGACAGCGGGTGCTTGACCTGATCAAAACCAATTGCATAAAAGGTGCCCAAGAGATCACGGAACTGCTGCTGGATCACCTGTATCAATTCATGGGAGAACGGGAGATTGAAGATGATCTCACCCTGGTGGTGATCCGGGTAGAATAGGTTTGACTTTAAATTGATTTTTTTATAGAAATTGGCAGACAAAAACGGGGTCTGAAAAACGGGTCAAGGAAGAAAGTTCCAGGTACATATGCTACAGCTTAAAGATATTGTCGGTCTGAATATCGAAGCATCATCCATCTGCAATGGAAGGTGCCCGTTTTGCAGCCGGAATAAAAAGGTGCGCCCTTACGGCAGCCATATACTCAGGCATGAAGACTTTCTTGCGCTTCCAACGGTACTGTTTGATCATCTGGAGTGGATCTCCTTTGGCGGTAACTTCGGTGATCTGACCACCAACCCGGACATGCCCGCTATTGCCCGCTACATCAAATCACTCAACCCGGAGATTGCCCTGGATGGGGATACCAACGGGTCGGTTCAGGATGAATCCTGGTGGGGG
Source organism: Desulfobacteraceae bacterium (assembly GCA_004796375.1). Taxonomy (GTDB): domain Bacteria; phylum Desulfobacterota; class Desulfobacteria; order Desulfobacterales; family Desulfobacteraceae; genus MADRE2. The sequence continues at coordinate 17,770 of QZLA01000256.1, read as the reverse complement.
GAACTCGGCCCCTATTTTAAAAACGGGGTCATGTGTTTTTCACTGGACGGACTGGCCGATACCCACGCCATTCACAGAAAAGGAACCGATTTTAACCGTATTCTCAGGCATATCAAAGCGTTTACAAAAAGCGGCGGTGTGGCTGTCTGGAAGTTTATCCTTTTTCAGCACAATGAACACCAGATACAGGAGGCCCAAAAGATGGCCAAGGAGGCCGGGTGCACCCGCTTCTTCGTTATTTCATCCCGGGAATATGACGAGGAATGCCGCAGGCCGGAACTCATCGACTTTGATCTCAAGAGCGATATCTTTGCATCTTATGCCAGCAAAGCGCTGGAGGAAAAAGGCCAGGCCATATGCAAGCCCTATTCAAATCAATCCATATATCTTGCAGCCGATGGAACGGTTCATCCCTGCTGCCTGTGCCACTGCATGTATATAACCGAACATGATCCCAGATTTGAGTTTGTGGTCCCCCTGATCGAGCAGCACCTGGCTAAGATCAATTTCAAGTCAACACCACTTGAAGAGATTTTACAGGGACCCTATTTTGAGGCAGTGCTCAATAAATCAAAAACAAACTCGTATTGTATCCTGAAATGTAATAAGTACAAAAAAAAGGTCCGAAAAGAGCTGATCCTGCATGATACATTTTTTTAGGACAAGGCGGCTGATGCATTGACATTAAAACTGGATGGAATCAAATGAGCGGTGCACCGAGTTTCAATATCCTGATGTACTCCCATGACACCTATGGGCTGGGTCATATCCGGAGAACCATGGCCATTGCCGAGCAGCTCAGGGAATATGACACCAATATCCTGATCCTGACCGGTTCCCCCATTGCCGGTCGATTGAATTTTCCCAAGCATGTGGATTACGTCCGGGTTCCCGGCATGATCAAAAAGGCCAACGACGAGTATTTCCCGTTGACCATCAGGATCGATGCCCGCCAGGCCATGGAGATCCGTCAGAGCATTATCATGGCGACGGTGACCACTTTCCTGCCCGACCTGTTTATTGTGGACAAAGAACCCCAGGGGCTCAAGCGGGAGGTCATGCCGGCACTGGAGTGGATCAAGGAGAATCTTGTGCAGACCAAAACCATTCTGGGCCTGAGGGATATCATGGATGATGCCCGCCTGGTGATCGAGGACTGGAAGGAAAAAGATGTCTATTCCACGATCAGTGAACTCTATGACGAGGTCTGGGTGTACGGAGAAGAGGAGATTTACAACCCGGTACTGGAGTATGATATTCCGAGAACGGTTCAGGATAAACTGCATTATACCGGTTATATCCACCGCCGGGTCCCCGAGACCCATCAAGTAGAGGAGTTGAGGCTGGGCCTGAACATCATGAAAAATGAGCAGGTGGTCACTGTAACTACCGGCGGCGGTGGAGACGGTTTCCTTGTACTGGATTCCTACCTGACCATGCTCGAGAAGATGAAGGCTGAAATGATTCTCCCCCCCTTTCAAAGCATCCTGGTAACCGGCCCGTTCCTGTCCAAGGATGAGAAAGAAGTGATCCTGGAACGCTCTCAAGAACTGGGTGTCCATGCCTATGAGTTCTTCTCCAACATGGAGACACTGATATCCGCCTCGGATATGGTTGTCTGTATGGGCGGCTACAACACCATGTGTGAAACCCTTTCTCTTAACACCATGTCTCTGGTCATTCCCAGGGAAACCCCGAGAAAAGAGCAGTACATCCGGGCCAAGGCATTCAACCAGCAGAACCTGGTTGAATTCATCAAGTGGGACCAGGTGGATGCGTCCACCCTGAAAGAGAAGATCATGTGGATGCTTGAACACAAGGAAAAATACATGGACGCCATGGACCGGTTTGAGATGAACGGAATCTCCAATATCTGCCGTCGGATATTCAAACACAGGGATGACAAGAATGGCATCTTTGAATAAGCCCCTGCTCTGCATGGTACTCAAGGGCTATCCTCGAATCTCCGAGACCTTTATTTCCAATGAGATCTTGAATCTTGAACAGCTCGGGTTCAACATCCATATCATATCCATGCGGCATCCCAGGGAGCGGTTTTCCCATGCCAGCGTCAAGCAGATCAAGGCCAAAGTGGATTATCTGCCCAGTACCATTATGGATCACCTACCCAAACTGATCTACCACAACCTCAAGGCCCTGAGCAAACACCCCAAAAACTATTTCAAGGCGTTGAAAAAGGCGGCCGTCCGGTGGATGCGGACGCGTAAATCCGCCACCATCAAACACCTGCTTCAGGCCGGCTACCTGGTGGACAAACTGCTGCCCGGAAAACAGATCGTTCACTTCCAGGCCCATTTTGCCCATTCCCCCACCTCGGTAGCCATGTTTGCCAGTATGCTCTCCGGCATACCCTTCTCCTTTTTTGCACATGCCAAGGATATTTATACCTCCAACCCGAAGCAGCTGGCTGAGAAGATCCGTCTGGCACGTTTTGTGGTCACCTGTACCCGCTACAATCAACGGTTCCTTTCAGGACTGAACCATGGCAACGCAACCCCGCTGTTTTGTGTATACCATGGGATCAACCTGGATTATTTTGTGAATGACCGGATGGTCAAAGCCCCGGAAAATCCATATCAAATACTCACCGTGGCCCGGATGACCGAGAAAAAGGGTCTGGACAATATTTACAAGGCGTTGTCCATTTTAAAATCCCGTGGGGTGTCATTTCACCACACCTTGATCGGGGAAGGGGATGACCATCCCAAGGTGATTGAATTGATCAGGTCCCTGGGTCTCAATTCCGAAACCACATTAACCGGTACCCTGACCCATGAAGACGTGATCTCATATTATGAAAAATCAGACCTGTTTGTCCTGGGCTGCCGCATCGCCAAAAACGGGGACAGGGATGGGATTCCCAATGTCATGGCTGAAAGCATGGCCATGAAAGTGCCTGTGGTGGCCACTACGGTGTCCGGGTTGCCTGAATTTTTAAGTAACGGCAGGACCGGGCTCTCGGTTGAACCGGATCAGCCCGACGATCTGGCCGATGCCATGCTGACCCTGTTAACAGACACCGTATTAAGGGAAAAGGTGTCGCAGCTGGCCCGGTTGGAGATCGAACATCGGTTTGACAATAAAAAACTGATCCCCGAGCTGGCCAGGATTTATGCACAGACCATCCCGGCCTTGGATATCGAGCCGGAGTCGATCACGGTTTAATCCGGTCGATCAGCGGGTTTGAAATTGACTTCATGAGGAGGGGGAGATGAGAATCGCATTCTATGCACCGTTCAAGCCCCTTTCCCACCCCAATCCATCGGGTGATCTGACCATTGCCAAAGGCATTGTCCAATTTCTGGAATCCCGGGGACACCGGGTTGATGTGGTCAGTCGCCTGCGGACCCGTTGGATCTATTTCAGGATCTGGAACTGGCCCAGGCTGGTCTATGATTTTCTCTCCATATTGATCCGCTTGAAACAGAACCCGCCGGATCTGTGGTTGACCTACCACACCTATTACAAGGCACCGGATGTGCTTGGACCCTTTATATGCCGGCTTCTGGGAATCCGGTATGTGATTTTTCAAGGCATCTATTCCACCAAAAAGAGGCGGAAGATCAAAACCATCCTGGGGTTTTTCCTGAACCGGGCGGCTTTGAAGCGTGCGGATCATGTATTTACCAACAAATCCGTGGATTATGCCAATCTAAAACGGATTATCCCCGGTGACAGATTGACCTATATCCGGCCGGGACTCAGGCCCTTTGGCTCTCAAACCACCCAAAAAGAGATGGATGACACCAGGAACAGCTGGAATGCCGGTAACCGGGTGGTGATTCTCTCGGCCGCCATGTTCCGGGATGATGTGAAAACTAAAGGACTGATCTGGTTGATTGAATGCTGCGCAAAACTGCTGGAACACACCCGGGATTTTATCCTGGTGATTGCAGGCTCCGGTGTGATGGAGGACAGAATAAAATCAACCGCACAGGCCAGGATCACCGACAGGTGGCCGGGGCATGTGGTGTTCACAGGAAAAATACCCCAGGATCAGATGGCACGCTTTTACCGGTCAGGTGATCTGTTTGCCTTTCCCGGAATCGGAGAGGCTTTGGGGATGGTGTTCCTGGAGGCCCAATCCTGCGGGCTTCCGGTGGTAGCCTTTGACAATTGCGGGGTACCAGAGGCTGTGGCTGACACAAAAACGGGGTTCCTGACCCCCATGTATGACTGCGATGCTTTCAGCAGCAAGCTGTTGAACCTGATTGCCGATCCCGCTTTAAGGCGGACTATGGGCAGGCAGGCCTCAGGGTATGTCCAGGCGGAGCATGACCTGGATGCCAATTACCTGAAATTCGAGGAATTACTGGAAAGGAACTGTGCGACATGACAAGGGTGGCATTGATACGGCATGCCAAAACCCGGTGGAATATGGAGAAAAAGATCCAGGGTCGGGAGGATCTGCCGCTGTGCACTGAAGGGGAGGCGCAGGCCCTGGCCTGGGCCCGCAGCCTGAAACTGTTTTCGTTTGACCGGATTATTGCAAGCCCCATGATCCGTGCACAGCAGACCGCTGACATCATCGCCCGTTCACTCGGTCTTCCCGTGGAGATTGAACCGGGATTCCACGAACAGGATTTCGGCAACTGGGAGGGCCAAAAACTTAAACATCTCAGGAAAGAACATCCCGGCGAGGTGGAATTCCAGGAAGCCGCGGGCTGGGGATTTTGCCCGCCCGCAGGCGAGTCCAGACGACAGGTCCTCCAGCGCGCTCAAACTGCACTGATCCGGGTGGTATCAGGTGCAGATCCTGCGCAGCACGTCCTGGTGGTCAGCCATAATTCCGTGATGAAATGCCTGATTTATCAGGCCATGGGGCTCATGTTTGATCCGGGGCAGAAAAAGGTGATGAAGCCCTATCATCTCCACTGGATGATGGTGGACACGGGGAACGAAATACACACAGAACCGGTTCACGGCAAAAAGATTCAAGTGTGTCAATTGAACGCCCTGGACCTTGAAGAAGGGGGCACCCAATGAAGATCGCCATCTACTGCCAGCATGTTCTGGGGCTGGGCCATTTTTTCAGAACCCTTGAAATTGCCGATGCCCTGGCCCCGGATACCGTGCTCCTGATCACCGGAGGAAAACCGTTTGAGGTTGCGCATAAGGATCACATCAAACCGGTGGTGCTGCCAGGCATCATGATGGATGAACAGTTCAGCAGCCTTTACAGTGTCGATCCGGAGCGTAGTCTGGATACGGTCAAACAGGAGCGGACAAAAATCCTGACAGATCTGCTGCTCAATGAAAAACCCGACCTGTTTCTCATTGAGCTGTACCCGTTTGGCCGGCGGGCGTTCCGGTTCGAACTGGAACCGGCAGTCAATGCCATTCAGCAACACCAGGTTCCCTGTAAAGTGGTGTGCAGCATCCGTGATATCCTGGTGGAAAAATCAGATGTTGAAAAATATGAGAACCGGGTGATAAAGGCCCTGAATCGTCATTTTGATGCGGTCCTGGTCCATTCCGACCCCCGCTTGATCCGGCTGGACACCACGTTCTCAAGGCTGGATGAGATCGCACCGCCGGTCACGTACACGGGGTTTATTACGCCGATGCCCGAAAAAGACAAGGTCACGACCTTTTTAGAGCAGTATAAGCCCACGGGCAGGGAAAAAATTGTGGTGGTCAGCATAGGAAGCGGCAGTGTGGGGGCACCGCTTTTAATATCAGTGGCCCGGTCATATGAGTACCTCGAACAGATCGAGAATCTGAGGATTCTCATGTTCACCGGTCCCTACATGGACGAGGCGGATATAGAAACCCTCAAGGATATCACCTTGGACAAACCGGTGCATGTGGAACGCTTTTGCGAGGATTTCGTATCCCTGATCAAGGCGGCAGACCTGTCCGTGAGTATGGCAGGGTACAACACCTGCATGAACCTGGTGGCTGCAGGGACCCCTTCTCTGGTGTGGCCGTTTGACCAGAACCGGGAGCAGCGTATGAGAGCCGAAGAATTGGGCCGGTTTGCACGGATTCGTATCCTTGAGGCAGCAGACCTTGAACCGGAAAGGATGGCCGCAAGGATTGACAGCTATCTTGGTAAGACCGAAGACGCAGTCCATCAGGCGCCGGGCAGTTCTCCCCTGAATATTGACGGTGCCGTCAGGACGGCAGGATCGATCAAGGATTTGGCAGCAAAATGATATCACGCATTTATTCTGAAAGAGAGGGCCACCCGGATGGGCCGGGGTCCCAAAAGATAAGATTCCGGCTGGCGGCCAGCCTGGCGTCGCGTCCGGAGACCGGGAACGTGCCACGGATTTTTTTCAGGGCAGATGATATTGGTGTGCCGTCGAGAGCATTTTTCAGGATGATGGACCTGTTTGTGCAGTTTCAGGTCCCGTTGTGCCTGGCAGTGGTGCCGTCGTGGCTGACCCGCCCCAGATGGGAGACGATGAAACCTTACTGGGAGCGGCAGTCGGACCTTTTCTGTTGGCACATGCACGGCTGGCGTCACCAAAACCATGAACCCATGGGGAAAAAGCATGAGTTCGGCCCGTCACAAAGGAACGCTCATATCGATTCAGATCTTGAAAGGGGGATGGATCGTCTCAAAGGGATTATGGGGAAACGGTTTTCACCGGTTTTCACCCCGCCCTGGAACCGGTGCAGTGCACACACCCTGAACCGTCTTAAGGCTTTGGGATTCAAGGCGGTATCGCGGGATAAAGGCGCAAAACCACCGCCGATTGAAGATCTTTATGAATTTCCGGTTAATGTGGACCTCCATACACGAAGGGAACAGACCGCAGAGCAGGGATGGGACAAGCTGTTCCTTGAAATTCAGGGTGCACTGCGCAGCGGGACCTGTGGTTTCATGCTTCACCACATGCGGATGAATGATCCGGCGTTTGATTTCCTTTCAGAGCTGCTCAGTCAGGTCAGGGAACAGCCCGGGGTAAAACGGGTGAATTTTGATCATCTCGTTGATTCAAAAGTAACCGGTCCATAAGCGGGATCTTGTGGTTGACAGAATTGAATCATGAGCTATACTAAGAAGTTTCATATGATTAATAATAGTAGGAGATAAGAATGAAGCATCGATTTATGTTTGAGACAGACGAAAAGAATGCGGTCCTGACCGTGTTGGAATCCGGAGAGGTTGATCCGGGTGTCTATCTTCCCCTGCACGAAGAGTCTTATGACCTTGATGCAGTCAAGGAAACAATGGGTGCCGGTCTTGATGAGTTCATGCGCCTGTTCCGGCGGAAAAATTTCTTCCCCACCCGGGATCTTTGCGCCAAGTTTTATAAAAATCTTCCGGAGTTTATCTCGAATGCCGATGAAAGAAAGCTGGTCCTTGAATATGATGACGCAGAATCCTTTCCCAAGATTGAAATTCCCTATGAGGATGATGTTGAGCTGGATATGCTTTTGGATGAAGACGGGGACACCAAGGAAGATGAGATCAAAGAGATCGATGACGAAGACGATACCCCGAGATTTACTCCCGAAGATACATCTGAACATGAAAACTAATTTCTTCAAACAAAGCCTGATCTGATGAAACATACGATTAAAGAGATTCTCAAGACCGCTGTTCAAAAGGCACATGAAAACGGCCTGCTTGTTTCTGCAGATATCCCCCCCATGGATATTGAAACACCCAAACATGCCGCTCAGGGGGACCTGTCTTCCAATATCGCCATGGTGTCCGCTGCCATACAGAAAACCGCTCCCAGGAAAATAGCCGAGGCCATTGTGTCCTGCATCGATGACGCCCCTGTTTTTGAAAGAATCGAGATCGCAGGCCCCGGATTCATCAATTTCTTTTTAACCCGTCAGGCCTGGTACCCGGTTGTTGAGGATGTTCTCAAGCAGGATGAACGGTATGGGGCATCCACCATGGGCAATAATGAGAAGGTCCAGGTGGAATTTGTGTCTGCCAACCCCACAGGCCCCCTTCATGTCGGACATGGCCGGGGCGCGGCAGTGGGTGATTCTGTGGGCAATATTCTTCGCTTTGCCGGGTTTGATGTCCAGAAAGAATACTATATCAATGACTCGGGCCGGCAGATCAGAACTCTTGGCACCTCTGTATGGACCAGGCTGCAGCAGACCCGGGACGACAGTATTGAATTCCCGGAAGACTGTTATAAAGGGGACTATGTCAGGGAAATCGCCGACCGGATGCTCAAGGAAAAGGGCGAGGAGCTTCTGGATACCCCTGAGGATGATGCCATCCTGGTCTGTGCCCGGTTTGCCGTAGACATTATCCTTGAGGGAATCCGTCAGGACCTCAAGGATTTCGGTGTCGAATTCGACCAGTGGTTCAGTGAACAAAGCCTGTACGACTCTGGCATGGTCTCCGAGGTGATCGAGGAGTTTAAAAACAAGGATCTGATCTTTGAGAAGGATGGGGCGTTCTGGTTCAGGACTGAGAACTTCGGGGATGAAAAAAACCGGGTCGTGGTAAGAAATAACGGCCTGACCACCTATTTTGCCTCGGATATCGCCTACCATATTGAAAAATACAGCCGGGGCTTTGACCGGGTGATTGATGTATGGGGGGCAGACCATCACGGGTATATCAAGAGACTTCGTTCATCCATCGAAGCGTCGGGCCGTAAAAAAGAGCAGTTTGACGTAATCCTGGTACGCCTGGTGAACCTGCTCAGAGGTGGTGAACCGGTCCAGATGTCTACCCGGGCCGGAGAGTTTGTCACCCTGAGTGATATCATCAAGGAGGTCGGATCGGATGCCGCCCGTTTCATGTTCCTGAGCCGGAGTTATGATTCCGGTCTGGATTTTGACCTGGAACTGGCCAAAAAGAAAAACTCGGATAACCCGGTGTATTATGTTCAGTATGTCCATGCCCGTATCTCCGGAATTCTTGAGAAGGCCAAAGAGGCCGGTATTATTTCAGATGTCGATATCCGGGAAACCAAGCACATGGATACCCTGGTTGAACCCGAAGAGATAGGGCTGATCAAAATTCTGTCCCTGTTTACCGAAAATGTGGAAAAAAGCGCATCAACCCTTCATCCCAATGTTATTTTTACCTACCTGATGAATCTGGCGTCCGCATTTCATGCGTATTACAATAAACACAAGGTAATTACTGAGGATCAATCCCTGTCCTTTGCCAGGTTGTGCCTGGTGCTTGCCGTTAAAAAGGTGATCAGGAACGGATTGACTTTACTGGGAGTATCTGCACCGGAAAGGATGTAGTATATGCCGGCCTTTAAAGGCTTTTTGAAATATGGCGCCCTTGTACTGATCGTGGGCTGGATGTTCTTTATGGGTATCCTGGTGGGCAGGGGTACCTCCCCTGTCAGTTTTGATACCCAGAAATTTCAAAAACGGCTGGCAGATATTGCAAAAAATCATGAGGAAAGCAATCCTGAGCCCAAAAAGGTCAAACTGGAGTTTTATGACACTCTTGACAAGCCGGAGGAACATCCCCGGCTGGTGACCTCCGACCCTTCCAAATCCCCTTCAGCCAAAAAAGTCGTCCGTAAAACGGTTTTGCAAAAACAGCCCCAGGCCGTGAAAGCTACCGGGAGCAAATCCGTTGCCAAAAACAAGACAGCCCCTTCAACCGGAACAGAAAACGCCTTGGAAACAGGTGCTTCGCAGCACAGCGGGACAAAGGCGCCTGCTTCGGAGAAGGATCTTCCCATAAAGGTCAGTCTCAAGGCTAAAACCTTTAAAAAAGAGAACTCTCAGACAACTCAGAAAACCAAAGCAAAGGCCACGGCCGCCGTTTCAAAGCCGGTTCAGAAAAAGGCGCCCCCAAAACCTGCCCCGGCAAAGGGCAAATCAAAGAAACCCAAACCCTATACCATCCAGGTGGCATCCTATTCTGACTTTAAGGATGCATTGTCCCATATGGCCGGGCTGGAGAAAAAAGGCTTCAATGCCTATAAAGAGATTTGGAAAAAGGATGGAAAAACCTGGTATCGGGTCCGAATCGGCACATTTGAAACCAAGGACCAAGCCGAAACTTTTTTGAAAAAACTAAATGCCGTCCAGATTAAAGGAATGATCATAAAGAGGAAAGAGAATGAAAATAACAACGGATGATGTTGAAAAAATCGCCCACCTGGCCAGATTGGAAGTGGATGACACAAGAAAAGAGAAAATGGCTGAACAGATCAGCCGCATCCTGCAATACATCGATACCTTGAAAGAGGCGGATGTAGAAGGCGTCAACCTGCTGTCCGATGCCGCTTTTCAGACCAATGTCATGCGTGAGGATGAAACCGGAACACCCTGCGGCCCTGACATCACCCTGGCAAATGCCCCGGAGAGGGATGAGGATTTTTACGTGGTTCCCAATGTGGTCAAATAAACCGATCAGGCAGCCCATTTGATTTTGATTTGAAGGAAATGTGATATGGAACTCTATGAACTGAGCCTGGAACAGGCATCAGACCTGATGAAAAAAGGTGAAATAACATCCGTTGAATTGACCCGGGCCCTGCTGGACCGGATCGGCCGGTATGACGATCAGATCCGCGCGTTTATTACCGTGGACGAGGCAAATGCCCTGGAACAGGCGCGCCAGGCAGATGAACGTCTGGCGCAGGGAAACGCCCCTGCCGGCTGCGGTATTCCCATTGCTCTCAAGGACCTGATCTGTACCCAAGGGGTCAAGACCACCTGCGGGTCAAAAATCCTGGAGAATTTCATTCCACAATATGACGCCACTGTCGTGTCCAAGCTGAGAGATGCCGGGGCCGTCATGATCGGGAAACTGAATATGGATGAATTTGCCATGGGATCATCCAATGAAAATTCAGCGTTTTTTCAGACCCGTAATCCATGGAATACCGCGCATGTGCCAGGAGGATCCAGCGGCGGCTCTGCTGCTGCTGTGGCATCCAGATTCTGCAGCGCAGCACTTGGATCCGATACCGGCGGATCGATTCGTCAACCCGGTTCCCATTGCGGTGTGGTGGGCCTCAAACCCACCTATGGACGGGTGTCCCGATTCGGACTGGTATCCTATGCCTCCTCACTGGACCAGATCGGCCCCATTACCCGGAACGTGAAAGACGCGGCCATCATGATGAACATGATTTGCGGCCATGACCCCAAAGATTCCACCAGTGCCAAAGTAGATGCCCCTGATTTCACGACAGCGCTTGGTGAGTATGACACCCATGGCCTCAAGGGAATGACCATCGGTATTCCCAGGGAATATTTCGAGGTGGAAGGGATTGACCCGGACGTGGCATCCACATTTGAACAGGCAAAGCATGTGCTCGAAGACCTGGGTGCCAGAGTTATCGACATCTCACTGCCCCATGCCAAATATGTGGTGGCCGCCTATTATATTATTGCACCGTGTGAGGCCAGTGCCAACCTGGCCCGGTTTGACGGCGTCAGATACGGGTTGAGGGATACGTCATCCAATGACCTGATCGATATGTACCGCCAGACCAAATCCAAAGGGTTCGGCCAGGAGGTGCAGAACAGGATCATCATCGGCACCTATGCACTGTCTGCCGGTTACTATGATGCCTACTACGGACGGGCCTCCAAGGTCAGGACCCTGATCATGGGTGATTTTAATTCAGCCTTTGAGTCCTGTGATGTCGTGCTCTCACCGGTGGCTCCCACGCCGGCATTCAAACTCGGTGAAAACACAGATGATCCTTTGACCATGTATCTTTCCGATATCTTTACCCTGTCGGCCAACATGGCCGGGATTCCGGGGATTTCAGTACCGGCCGGTTTCTCATCCAACAGGCTGCCCATCGGTGTGCAGCTGATGGCCAGGCGGTTCGATGAAATGAGCCTGCTCAGGGCCGGATACGGACTCGAAAAAACAATGGCACTAGGACCCGCATTTCCAACACTTTAATTCGCTCAGGAGGAGTTACTGCCATGTCAACACTTCAACCCCAGGGAGATAAGCTGCGCAATGCGGTCAAATGGATCTCCGAGAAGCGAAAAGAGAACCCGGGGATCAACCTGATGCAGCTGGTGGACGAAACCAGTCTCAAGTATGATCTAAGCCCAAAAGACTCGGAGTTCCTGATCCGCTTTGTCAAAGAGGAAGATCCGGAACCTTAACCGGTTAATCATTCGAGAAGGGAACCTGTATGCCGGCTATTCGTATACTTCCTGAGATCCTGTCCAATCAGATTGCCGCCGGCGAGGTGGTAGAGCGCCCGGCCTCCGTTGTGAAGGAGCTGGTGGAAAACAGCCTGGATGCCGGGGCAACCCATATCACCATTGAGGTGGTCAAGGGCGGGAAATCCCTGATCCGGGTATCGGACAATGGGAGCGGGCTCTCCAGGGATGATGCCCTGTTGGCCATCGAACGCTATGCCACGAGCAAAATATTCAGTAAAGAGGATCTTTTTTCCATCTCAACCATGGGATTTAGGGGAGAGGCCCTGCCGTCCATTGCATCGGTTTCCAAATTCAGAATGGTCACCAAACGCGGGGATGACAATGCCGGCACCTTGGTTGATATTTCCGGTGGTAAGCTCGTCAATGTTGAGGAGACCGGGGCACCTGACGGGACCATGGTTGAGGTGAAACAGCTGTTTTTCAATACCCCGGCACGCAAGAAATTTTTAAAATCCGACAATACCGAAATCAGTCATATCTCAGACCTGGTTTCAGGACTTGCCTTAAGCCACCCGAAAATCCAATTCAGACTGTTTTCCAACCAGAAGCTGGTGAAAAATTTTTCATCGCTTCATGACCCGTTTCAACGGTCGGTTCACATCCTGGGCAAAGGGGTTCAGCAGAAGCTGTACCCCATTGATCATCAAAACGATGAGATCAGGGTTAAAGGGTTCTGCGCCCATCCCTCTTTTTCAAGAAGCAGTTCAGGCAGAATTTTCCTGTTTGTGAACCACCGGCTCATCTATGACCGGGGGCTGGTGTCTGCCGTACTCAGGGGATACCAGGGACGGTTGATGAAAGGGAAATATCCCATGGTGATCCTGTTCCTGGATATTCCCTTTGACCAGGTGGACGTGAATGTGCATCCGTCAAAACGGGAGGTCAAATTTTATAATTACCAGCAGGTTTACCAGATGGTGACCCTGGGGATCTCCAGTGCCTTGATGCGCGCCCAGGAGCAGATGGGAAGTTATTCTCAAAAGCCGGTCGATGGGGTGTCAAAACACGGAGTGTCTCAACCACAACGGGATTCCAAGCCGTTCCAGAAACCTTACCAGGAAGCAGGGAAGGTGTCTATCCGGGATTGGGGAAATCAGACGCTGGTTTCAGAGCCTGTAAATACACCCGTGCAAAAATCTGGGTTTATCCGGGAAAATGACAGACCTGGCACTCCTGTTGCCCAGGACCGGGCTGAATTCATTCCGGAGAAGCCATTGCCGGAGAACACGGGTAAGAGTGATTCTCTGGACATGACGTTTGAACCGGCCGATGCCGGGATCTCAGGGGCAAGAATCCTGGGGCAGGTCATGGGAACCTATATCCTGATCGAATCCGTCAGCGGGCTGACATTGATTGATCAGCATGCGGCGCACGAACGGATCATGTATGAGGCGTTGAAGCACCGCTACGGCAATCTGGATGTGATCAGCCAGAATCTTCTGGTACCCGAAACCATCGAGCTGAGCTACCGGGAGGTCGATGCCCTGGAGCAGTGCCTGGAAGAGCTGGCCCTTCTGGGTTTCATTATTGAACCCTTTGGTGATACCACGTTTGTGATCAGGGCGTTGCCCTCAATGATTGATGAAAAACAGGCCGGCCCCTTGATCCAGGAGATTATTGAACGGATTTTGGCAGAAAAGAACCGATCCGTTACAGAAGAATGGCTGGAGGAAACGCTAATTTTGTCGGCCTGTCACCGGTCTGTGCGGGCAAATCAGTCCATGGGGGAGTTGGAGATCCGGCAGCTGCTCAAGGACCTTGAAGGGTGCGAAAATCCCATGCACTGTCCCCATGGGCGACCGACAATGATCGCATGGGGACAGCCGGATCTTGAAAAGATGTTCAAACGCCAGGTGTAATTAAAATCCCTGTACGGTGATGTAAGATTTTTGCTTGGATACGGTGGCAAGAAGGCTTTTTGATCTGGGTGTAACAGCATATACCAGATCATTTTTGCCGTCGTTGTTCATATCACCGATACCGACATCGGCAATCCCTCCGGATAGCGGGCGGCTTTCCCAGGTTTTCATCAGGCCCTGTTCCTTGTCCCAGGAGTAGATCATCACCTGACCGCGCTGGATGACCCGGGTTCTGGAGAGCAACTCGGTATACCCCTCAATGTTCTGAACCACCACCAGTTCGTTCTTTTTGTCTCCATTGAGATCGGCAATAAACAGGCGCTGCTGGATGAAAACGGGTTGGTTGTCACTTTCTCTTGCCGCAGAGTCCATTGAAGTATTGAATGAGGCCATACTCTTGCCGAATTCACCCTCAAGGCGCCACTGTTCCATCATGGCGTTGTCGAAAATCTGGATGCTGTTGTCGTCGTCATACGCCACAAACGCCTGAGCGTTGTTGTTCAAAAGATCACCGGTAGCAAAACTGTAAATGTTGCTGCCCTCAGGTTTGGGGTAGGCATTCGCGGATATGGAATAGCCGTCCGGCGCGGCAGTCACTTCATAGAGTCCTTTCCTGAACTCTTTTTTCTTTTCCCTTCCTTGGGCAACCAGAGTCGGCTGACCCGTAGAAGTGGATTTTATTGCATAAAAGTAGTTGGGGTTAATGGCGACTTTCTGGAATTCATTGTCTGCACCCAGCTCAATGGCCATGGATCGGTTGCGCAGGTCACGTTTTCCCGCAGCGGTAATGATGATTTCATCCCGGCCGTTTTTATTGGAATCAAACGCGTCTATTCTGACAATGGAGTTGAATGATGAGATGCTGTACTCGGCCAGTCCGGTTTCCTTGCCGTGAACCATGGACATGGCGGTGATGTCGGTCAGGGTTGCATAGATGATCTCTTTGACGTTATCCCCGTTAATGTCACCAATGGCCATACTGATGACCTCATCTTCGATCACCCGGCTTTTGTACTTATAGGCATTGGGAAGCCCGAATTTGGGTATCTTTTTATACCCGTATCGTTCACTGTCTGCCAGCCGCATCCGCTCAGCCCGGTTGGGCAGGGTGTCTATCCCGAACACATCAAAATTGACCTTGACCGCCAGGTCATTGACATGCTGGATGGCATCCCCTTTTGAATCCCCGAAATCCCCGTAGGAGAGGATCTCCTCTTTGTCCTTGACCGAATACATCAAGGCATCGGTACTGACCTTTTCGCCGAACATGGTGATACTGCCGGTCAGGACATAATCAGCGTTAAAAGCTTTGCCTGCCTCAAAGGGATCGGCAGATAAGGGTTGGCCTTTTGGGGGGAATATGGTTTCGGTCTGATTGGCATGGGTCAAACGGGTATGGAGCATCCGGTTGATTCCCTTCTCAAGAAATGTCAGATCCCCACCTTCCCCTGCATTGAACGTAAATGGAAGAACAAGTATCCGTTTGACACCTGAAGCATGGACAGGCAATGCAAAACCGATCAAGCATATTAACAATATAATCAGTGAAAGGGAAGTGGTGCGTCTATGTAGGGAACGAGACATGATTCTCTCCAAAAAGCATTAATAATAAAATATGGTAAAAATCAATAGAATGAATCAGGGGTGTTGTCAATCTTATTTTTATTAAATGACTATAAGATAATATAGACCAAAAAAAGGGGGCCCGCATATGCGAGCCCCCTTGATTGCTATAGGATCTGCCAAGCCACAGAATGGCTCAGCATGGATTCAGCAACTTAGAACTTCAGAGTGAAAGCACCCATCAGAGCAGAAGCATCATCATCCGGACCTACATAAGTAGAATCCATATCCGGCATCATCAGGTTGTAGTGCAGACCAACCTTAGCATTGGTAGCAAACGTGTAAGTAAAGGATACGTTGAAGATCATTGCGCTGTCAAGAGCAGTCATTTTGTCTTCTTCAGGCTGTGCATAAGCAAGAGCAGCCTGGAACAGCAGATCGTCAGTAGCCTGGAAGTCAGCGATCAGCTGAACAGCCTGCATACCAGCGTTCGGAGCGATGGAGAACGGATCAACCGGCTCAACATCCCAAGTTTCCATCAGACCATAAGACAGGGGTCTGAAAGACCAGAGGTCACAACCAGCGATTTCGTTGATAACCACTTCATTGGCATCGTCAGAACCTTCAGCATAAAGGATCTGGAGACCAACCATGATCTGCTCAGTGACATTGGCTTTACCCTGGAGAACCAGCTGAGTACCAACATAGTCAGTAGTGCCGAGTTCACCGTCGAGGATTTCGAGCTGACCGAGGAAGTCGATCATGCCGAAAGACGCAGTACCATAGATACCGAACAAAGACTGTTCGAAATCAGTGGCAGAGTTGTCAACCATGGCATAAAAACCGTCGATCTGGAAGCCATCGGCTTTGTAAGACAGGTTCAATGCGTAGAAGTCTTCGTCTTCGTTTGCTTTACCTTCGTCAGAGATGGAAGCACCTTCAGAAGTTTTGGCATAGTACAGGTCGATGATAACCGGAGTTTTGAAGGTAAAACGGATGGCCTGGTTACCGAACTCAGTCAGACCCAGTCCGAAACCAACATACTGCCAACCGACACGTACTTTCCACATCTCTTTGTCAACTTCTACCCAGGCATAGTCAACGTGGAAGTTAGTGGCAGTACCGCCAGTTCTCTGCCATGCACCGATGGTGTTGTTGAACTGGTCACCCCAGCGACCTTCCTGAAGGTCAAATCTGAAGTAAGCTTTTACATCGTCAGCTGGTTTGATGGTAGTTGCCAGACGGAATCTGGATTTGAAATAGTTCATTTCATCATCAAGGTCATCATTCAGGTCAGAGTAGTTCTCTGCATCGTAGTATCTCAGGTAGTAAGTACCGGATACAGACACTTTGTCGTCTGCCATGGCGAATGCCGGGATGACGAAAAGCAGGGCAATTGCAAGAGCAATCAGTTTTTTCATCTTTTTTTCCTTTTCCATAAAAATTGACGTTAATTTTTATTGCACTCCTTTTAAATGCAATAAAAAGTTAAAAAATAATAAAATTAATTGTAGGTTGAAATTTACGGTGCAAACCCTTGGTTCAAAGCTCGTTTCCGCGCATCCCCCCCCTTAACTAATATTACTATTACAACTGGTAAATCATAATATTCAAACGCTGTCAATGAGAAAACTCATAAACCGGGTCTTTTTTTCATTTTTTAGCGTCAAATCTAAAAAAACTTCCAGAATTTCCAGAACGGGATATCCTCCTCATGTTCCGGCTGGTCTCCCAGGTAGTTCAAAAGATCCTCCGGGTTCATCCGTTGAAGCTGTTGGGTGGAGGAATCCTTTTGTTCTAGTTTTTTATAGGCCACAGTCGTCCGGTCAAAGATCTTCTTGTTAATCCGGGCGGCAATGGCATTGAGCTTGGGGATGACCTCATTGACGCTGTCGGCCTGCTCATAAAAGGGGGTGACCTTTTTTTCAATGATGTCAAACACCTGGACATCCAGGCTGTAAGCGCCTGAAAACTCGGTAACGGCCCCGCACAGGATATAGCCGGCACCAGTGGTGTTGGCCACCCTGAATACGGTCTCCTTTTCGGGAAGGCCCGTGGCTGTATCCAAGATCTCCTTCTCATTGGACACATTGTGAACTAGTACATGGTCCTTCCAGTAAAGCCTGGAGTAAAGCATTTTGGAAATGCCGCTCTTGATATAGGAGATATCCCGGGTGGCATGGGTTTCAAAGGGTAGTACGGCAATGCTTTTCATACTGTTGCTT
>QZLA01000083.1 GCA_004796375.1 Desulfobacteraceae bacterium | reverse complement strand
CATTCCATCCGATATAAATATGGTTTAATGATCCGTACCCGCCGATGTAGATCTGATACACCCGCCGGCCGGTGTCCTGGCCCCTGAAATCGGCACATTGGTCATGCAGGTAATTCCCGTACACATAAAGGTGATCCATGCCGTGACTGTTACCATAGGCAACAATGATGTTGCCCCATTGCCCGGTAGAGGTCAGCTTGGTGGTTGCATCATTGCCAATGACCCTGAAATGAGACACGCCACCGCCTGTAAATCCGCTGCCGCCAAGGGATACAGTAGCCCAGGTTGCCTCCATTGTGAACTTTGAAAAGGTCCAGTATTTGACTTGTGACCCGCCATAATACATATAAACACATGACTTTAAGACAAGACTGCTGCTTTCTTCATTTGCCTTCATTTCAACATGATCACCTGGAAAAGCAGACACACTAATGCTTTTACCTTCGATCCCGTTATTATGGTTCGGGTTGGAGCCACCGCCAAATGAAAACAGGCCGCCGGAATGAAATCCGTCTCCCTGGTCATGGTCCGTGTATGGGGTACCGGTACCCTTTAGATAACAGACATCTCCGGCTTGCAGGTTTCCCCTTGCCCAGGCCGTGGTTCTTTTAGCCTGCACCACTGTGAGCCCGGAGTTGCCGTCACTGCCGTTTACATTGTCCAGGTAATAGATACGGTTGTTACCAAGTGCCCTGCAGTGAAAGGGAATACTTTTACTTTTTCCATGGGGGGTGGTCACAGTGATTCGGGTGTTTGGATATCCTCCTTCTGTGACCATACTGCTGTTGAGAAAAAACGTGATTCGCTGCATGCCCAAAGGAACCGTGGGATTGGTCGTTGCCCCCCACTCGGCATAATCGGTACTTCTGGTTAGGTTAACCCCACCTACCGAAACATAGCTGCCCCCCCTTGATGTGCCGATATTCCGGCACCAGATTGAAACGGCGGCCCCCCTGGAAGTACTCTGCTCCCAGCCGGTGGTCGGCCCGTCTGTCATATCTGAAAACATCACAACCGGTTTCGCCGCAAGGGCTACACCGCCTCCACACACGAAAATCCAGACAACTGAAATACCCAGTAACGCTTTGATTATATTCATTGTAATCCATTAAACGCCTTGCTTTAGACCTGCTGTGATTAAAATAGCGTTCCATCAGCTTCATTTCCCTGATTAGGAATATTAATTCTCTGCGCTGAAACATTAGAAACACTTATTCATTCTCCTGTTATTTGAGCACCTTATACTCCAAATCAACCTTTACGGCAATAGAATAATCAAAGACTCATTATATTTTAATGGACTGTTTATTGTGTTTTAGTTTTTCGCGAGCCCAATCCACTATTCAAGGGGTATTTGGTGTTTACCTCACCGCCCCCAAGCTTGCTTCCGGATCATATCCCAAATGCTGTTGGCCCGTGCCATTCCATAGACAAAATATAAGAATGACAACCTGACCCAGGCACTGAATTCGGAGTGCACCCCGACAAGGGTTTTGGTGCTCATCAGAATTGGCGGAACGGTTAGTATAGGGATCATGGATAGAAGAAATTGATAATCCTGATCCAGGACCGATAAAAAAAGGCTGCATACCAAGCAGATCAGCGCGCAAAAATAATACAGGCTGTAGACAACGGCGCGGAAATTGTTCATTTTTTTCAGATCACTTATGAACACTTTGAAAACATGTGTGCCATGCCATCTGACCTGTTTGTAAAATGCGCTCAGATTGTTCGGGACACCATAATGCACGGCTGATATATTAGGGTCAGACTGAAGCTTAGACCCACTCTTGATTAATCTGAAGCACAGATCAAAATCCTCGTTCGTCACCAATTCATCATCAAAACCATTGACCGCCATAAACCGTTCTCTACTGACAAACATATTTCCGGAGGGCAGTGTGGCTGTATTTCTCTTCTTTCTCTTTTTCGCTATGTTCAGATCCCATGTCTTGGCCACCCAGCCATATTCTTTTGGCACTTCATGACTGCATCCTGCGGCACCGACTTTCGGATCATTAAAATAGGGCAGAGCACAATTCAACCAATTTTCCGCCACCGCACAATCTGCATCAAGAAAAGCAAAAATATCACCCTTTGAATGCTCAACACCGATATTCCGCAGGGTGGATACATTGACATCTTTTATCATCATGACATTGATGTTTAGCTTTTTTTCAAATGTTCTAGCAATATCACGGGTATTGTCGGTGGAACCGTTATCTACCAGTATCACCTCATATGAATCTTTGGAGTTGTTTAAATGTACTAATGACCCGAGGCAGGTGCCAATATGCTTTTCTTCATTCAAAGCAGGGATAATGATAGAGACGAATCTGCCCGCCTCCTGAATGTCGGCGGTTTCAGACTGACTAATGTTGGAACGCATCATTTCAACATCAACTCTGCGGTGTATATTTTCATCAGCTGATCGGAAACATGGTAGAGAGGAACCTTAAGTTCAAATCTCCTGATTTTATCAAGAAAATTTTGAAGTGCTCCCTGGTTCACCATAGGATTTTTAATACATGCTATAATGTCCTGGATGACATCACCATCCCTTAAAAACTCAAAATTGTCCCATCCCAGGTGCCTGGTTTTCACCTCACTCCTGAGAAAATTGCTCATTTTGAGCCTGACACTTTCAGATATTTTTCTGGCAAACCTGGATACCTCCTGGACAGGTATCGGTGCCCCTGCAGACACCAATACCGCAGCAGTAGGATACCTCAGCAGTTCGGGGGCGTAAGTCTTTAGCAGAAGTTTATCAAATGAATTATAAATCTTATCCTCGAATCGAATCTGGGTGGACAAAAGAAGCAGTTCCCTATCTGCAAAAATATGGAACATATCAAGGTTTGCCCGGCAACTGAGAACCTGCGCCACTGCGTGGCGGGATCTGAACCCCGCCCAATATGCTTCTATAAGCTGATCAGACGTATTCACACCTCTGCTTCTTATCCTGTCTAGCGTATATTTGATATCCATATTGATCTGCTCCAGGATATCCGGGATGGTTGCCCAAAAATCAATGTCAATATACCATGGTCTGTCAAACTCATTTTTTCTAAGAAAATCATATACAAAAGAGATATCTTTTGTTGCAGAATCCTGTGGGAATCCAAACTTTCCTAAAAAATTTGACGCAAAGAAGCGCATTTTACTCTTGTTACTTACGTCGATATTAAAATTAAAATGCCCCCCGATCACCTCTCCTACCAAACCGGCAGCCACACTTCCAAAGCCCATTTTCTTGAGTTTCATGCCTGCAAGGTGCCAGTGCGGAAAAATAATATTTTCCACACGATCGAAACCATAAGAAAGCTCATCCAGATCAAACATGCTGTTGTTGAGATCCTCAAGGTGACATGGTAATTTTGAATCCTTAAAAATGCTCCGGGTTATTTCGAGTTCCCTGCTGTGGATATCTCCATGAACATATCCTAAAAAATCGGCCGAACTGATTTGTGAACGAATCGCTGCAAATAAAACACGTGAATCCCAACCCGCAGAACTCATCAAGGCCAGCTTTTCTTCATTCAATGTGCAGCGCCGGGTTGCTTTCTGCAAACAGTTCCAGAACAGTTCTACAAGCTCACCAATATCATGACCTGTAACATGGTCTACCCAGAGGCGGCTGGTCTCTACCACGGTGAGTTGATGAGTCTCAATCTGGTAAATGATCGCCTGTCCTGGCATAAGTCGTTTTATCCCGGTGAATTGAGTCCGGTTTGCCAAAATATACCCGTAGCGCATGAACTGTATTACCCCAACAGGGTCAGGTTCTGCTTTGGTCAATCCCGCCAGGGGTTTCAAATGGCTGCTGAAGGCGATAGCCCCAGGAGTCTCAGCATAATATAGCGGGAATGTCCCCATCCATTCCGTTATCAAATAAAGGCACTTTTTTTTCTGATCCAGAACAGCGATATTACCCTTACAGTCCACACCTGGTTCGATTTCACCATTTTTATTTATGCTGAATAATACGGGGTCTCCATGTTCTGCATAAGCTTTGGCGTTCATGTAAAGAGAGTGTTCCCCATCAACAGCCATGTGTGAATCCTGATTGATTTCATGCAGAGCGGTTTTGCCCCTAAACGCATGGGCGCCCAGAACCCCTTCCTGAAAAGAGTAAACTTCACACTCGCCCCAAATCGATTCAAAAGAACCTACTAATGATGTCATATCCCCACTGGGATATCCCACACATCCGAAAAGCGCTGGCATCATTTACTCCATTTTGACTGGTATTGATTGATTTTTATGAAAAGTGATCATGATTTAACTGCCTATAGATCAGAAACAAAATCACGCAATTTTCCTGATGATTCTCTTGGGATTGAGTCTACGATATTAAACTCTACGTGCATCATTGGACCAAAACTTTCCGTACATTTCTCACGCACATATTCAAGGGCGCTGTCAGGTAATTTTTTCTCTGGCACGATAAAGAATTCAAGCGTATCAACCTGTTTTTGAAACACTTTAAATTGAATGACGCCGCCGAACTTTTCGTCCAAGCCTTTCATAATGTAATATAAAATAATGCTGTGCCACTGCCTGCCATCACTGGTTCTTATAATGTCGGATACCCGGCCCACGATTTTTTCGATGACACCTGATTTTCTGCCGCAGTGGCAAATTCGGTCTGATGGGACAACAAAATCCCCTA
Organism: Desulfobacteraceae bacterium; assembly: GCA_004796375.1. Lineage (GTDB taxonomy): Bacteria > Desulfobacterota > Desulfobacteria > Desulfobacterales > Desulfobacteraceae > MADRE2. The sequence goes on along the minus strand of QZLA01000083.1, from coordinate 11,449 downwards.
CCCTGTACCTTAAAACCGGCATTGCGAAATTATCCAGATTGGTGACAATAATCTCTTTGAGATTCTTGTCATCAAGGGGCTCCTCCGGCTGAACATATTCGACGATACAGCAATCCTCCATGACATGATTGCATCCATGGTCACACTGAAATGAGATCAGTCCGGTTTCTGCAGCACCATACTCGCTAACGAGGGGGCAGCCAAAAACCTTTTCAACAATCGCTCTATCATCGTCATGAATGCTCTCTGAAGTACATTTCACCATCTTCAGGCCAAAGATTGACCCGTCATATCCAGTGTTGTTCAAGAAGTGTGCGTACTGTGCGACCATGCTTGTGTACCCCATAAGGTATTCTGGCTTTAGCCGAATCAGTTTGGCCGTAAAATCCTTTAATGTATCCGGATACAAATTGTACTCGCGTTCCCTGAACCGATTGAGCAGAATATCCCTTGTAACCATCTTGAATCTTGACAAGGGATTTACATGAATCCCCCACAAGCGTGCCTCCTTTGCTCCAGGTTCAACGCCGTACCACCGGTGCCCTCTGTACATGGCTCCCAATTGGAAAGCAGATGATTTCAGGCTTTTTGGGAAATGTAGAGATACACCTGTGGAACCGGATGTCTTGGCCTCTTCCACAGGCTCGCTGTACTCGGTTGCGATGAACTCGTTTAAGTTCTCCCTGAGTTGAGCCTTGCTGATGGCAGGAAGGAGCGACAGATTATCAAGGCTGATATCCGACGGTTTATGACCGCTTTGCAAAAACCAGGTCTTATAAAAGGGGACATTCTGTTGACTGTGAACCAACAGTTTTTGAAGTTTTTCCTCCTGATAGTCCCTGAACTGTTTTTGGTCCCACCACTGGCTTTCTTCCAGGAATTCAAAACTTTTCCACAATGGAATTTTTCCCAGTTGCGTCAGATAACGTAAAATATATTGCGCAAGCATCCTGTTCATAATCAAATTCCTTGGGCTATTTATGATTAAAAACTATTGAATTTCGTCAGGCGTTTCAATGTTAAAGTATTTACGGTATAGTTTTCTGTAATTATTGATCCCGATAGTTCTTTTCAAGATATTCTTGCTACTCTTGATGAACTGCTCTTTAAAGACCACCTTCCGGTCAAAATTTATAAGTTTGATAAAGGTGTGATGCTCTATTTCACTGTTCATCGTAATCCTGCCGATCACTGAAAACCTGCCATTAAAGCTTGAAATGTAAGAGGGCCTGAGTTCAGAACTGCAAACGACTCTATATCCGGACCGTGCAGCAGAGTCTAAAATCTTATCGTCAAAGCTTCCGTGGGGAAAGCTGAAGGCACTGACCTTTTGTCCGGTTTGTTTTTCAATAATACGTTTGGATTCCTGCAATTCGTAAAGAATATCTTTTGCCCCAAGTGTTTGAAGCGGACGGTGGGTCATGCCATGAGACTGTATGGACATTCCTTCGGCCAAAAGTTTATTAACCTCACCCCATCCCATATACCCTTCTGATCCTATAAATCCTACGGTGATAAAAAAAACTGCCTTAAACCCATATTTCTTCAGAACCGGTAATGCCCGACTAAAATTGCCAGCCCATCCGTCATCAAAAGTGATAATACCATATTTCCCATCATCCCCCTTCTCAGGTAAGCTGCTGAAGTCGATACCTTTATAGTCTCTGTCTGCAAGAAGTTTTACCTGTGTCTCAAACTTTTCTATGGGCATGAAATATCCAGGTGTCATCCGGTAAGATAACTTATCGGCCAACTCCATTTCTCCGATCACTTCATGATACATGAGAACAGGAATTTTGTTGTTCTGTGCCACAGTCTGCTTAATCCAAAACCTTTCTATATTTAATCACCTTGGCCGGGTTGCCTGCTGCAATCGCATAATCCGGTATGTCCTTGGTCACAACGGCACCGGCACCGATGATCGTGTGGTCACCAATCGTAACCCCCGGCAGCACAGTCACCCGGTGCCCGAACCAGACATGACTGCCGACGGTAATATCCTTAATTTCAAATCCATCAAAACCTTCTTCCAGGTATTTGTGGTTTTGTGTGATGAACATGCATTCCCGGCCCATGGCGATGTGCTCACCGAATGACAAGGTTCCCGTCCCGGACAGGGAGAAATATGCACCGATATTGGTACGTTCACTGATCGCAAGACAACTTCCATTGCCAAAATCTGCCCCCTGGTCAATGCTGAAAATTTTTGCTGATTTCTTCAATAATGGCCGGCTCAGAGTCCGGCGCAGTAGCGCGCAACCCCTTCCAATCGGCCCCATTCCGGAAGGAAGATGCGTAGCAATCATTTTATAAATCAGGTAGTATACTCCCTTTTTAAGTGTCCAATGCTGCCTGTTCACGGTGTGTAGCCCCCCTGTGAGGCACCTTCCAACTGGGCCTCACTATTTTGTTCAACTAATAATATCCCGACATCCACCAAGCCCCATAACAACCAGAAATAGCTGCCAAGAACGAAATATGTAAAACGATCGCCAAACATATTGGTAGTGACCAGGGATAATATGCTGCCCAGGAAGCAAAATCCAAGACCCTTTTGAAATTGACTATTCCCGATTCTGTATAACTTATATCCGCTGAGAAATGCTTTGAATAATAAAAACAGCAACAACAAAAGCCCCGCCACACCCCGATCGCAAAGGACTTTGATGTAATAGTTGTGTGTATCGGTCAATTCATGAATCCGGTCATCAGGATTGATTGCCAGCCCGAAGCTCTCCCAACCCGAACCCAACACCGGATTTCTATTGATAATTCCCCTGGATTGTTCCCACAGCAATAACCTTGAATACGCAGAACCTTCAAGTTCACCGCTTTCAGTTATGGTCCGGTCTATCCTATCTATGACGGACATGGGCAGAATCGTCTTCCATCCGATGGCCACCACAAGAAGTCCAACCAGTAACATTGGTTTCTTGTAAAATGCATAAAAAATAATCACCAATGTTGCTGCAACATACGCACCTCTTGAGTAGGAGTATAGAAGTGGGTGAAGGCACATACAGAATGTAATGATATAAAAAAGCTTGATCCTCTTATCATCTTCAAAAAATGACATTCCCAATACGGCAGACTGGCAATAGGATATAAAAGCGGCATAATGGTTTGCACCTAATCCCACTCGCTCAAATGGCCCGCCCACCCTTCTATCCCAGTTAAATGAGGGGCCCCCGGTAAAATTCCTGTAATTTCTCAGTGACACAAAAAACAAGATAAAAGACATGAGCATAAAAACATACTTCTGCTGCTTTTCTGTTTTCACGAGCGCGATGGTCAGAAAATAGATCAAAACCATCTGAGCAAAATTTTTCCATTCCATTAGTTGCCTGCTCGCGGGAGATATGGGAGCCGGCAAACCAAAATTTGAACTGCTGACCCAAAGTGCGAAATAGGAATTTATCAGGAATATGGTGATGATAATTGTATTCGATGTTTTCGGGATTATTGATTTCTGGATAAAAATCCCCAGAAAAACTGAAAGGAAAAGGATATCCATATAATCCTTCCCCATGGGCAACTCGTGAAACTTATACCAAATGTTCGGTTGCGGGATCAGTGAAATGAACAGAACAAAACCCCACCACGCATTCCTGAAAAGGGAGTAGAAAGATATCAGCCAGCCGCCGATATAGACGGACGGGAAAAAGATGCTTCTGAGAAATTTTTTCAGTGCTGTTAACATAGTCTATACCCTACTAGCGCATCTGCTTATCTAACAAACTGTTTCGTTTTTCTGAATGAAAAGCCCATTGTCACAATCGGTCCGCCTGTTATCGTTGACGAATTGAGGTGAAACCATGCAAAGAAGCATACATCTGGTTTAATATATTTCTCAATCCACTTGAATATTTTTTCTCAACCCGATGATGTATCAAATATGAAGTGAAAAGCATTGCGCTTACTACAGATAAAAGGATGAGATATTTATTTAAAAAGGGATTGAGGTAGTTAAAAATGATAAAACCAATATTTTGATGGATGAGATACAGAGGATACGTTAATACCCCCAAGGCCATAAATCTGGAATTGTTGAGTACTTTGAGTACGTTGCTGCTGCCTCTCGTCGAAACAATAAAAAACACCGTGTAGAACAGGCTAATGATGGCTGCCACTATCGATAGCCGGAATTCACACGAATATAGTGAATTCATATACGCTACGCCTCTACTGGCATTGTACAATGCCATAATATAGGTAATGAAAATCAGGATCAGGTAATAAGGTTTGGCACCCTCTTTATAGATCAAATAAAAACAAGCCCCGGCAATAAAGTAATAACTCCATTCAGGAAATAAGAAAAAAGAAAGATAGCTGATATTGAATTTTGTAAGAATCACTGAAAGTGCGGCCCATACGCCAAGATAATATTTTAGCTTTTTGAATTGGTTTGAAAGGATCAGCAGGAAAACGAGGAAATAAAATTTCAATTCCACCATCAGTGTCCAGTATACGCCATCGATTGATTTAACTCCGAAATACCCATGCAGCATTGTCAGATTAGCAACATACTGAAGAACTTCTGCATGGTATCGAGGTGCGCCCATCATCAGAATCACCAGGAATGTAAAGGTAACTGAAAACCAGTAGGCAGGATACAGTCGAACCATGCGAGAAATGACAAATTCTGAAGCCGTTTTCTTATAACCACTTAAAATAATAACAAAACCACTAATGATGAAAAACAGGTGAAATCCCAGATACCCATACCGTGCTATCGGGTTGAGCAGATCAAAAGAAACGGTTGTCATATCGTCTGCAGCAGCACCCCGGAATGCATAGTGAAAAATAACAACAGTGAATGCAGCCACAAATCTAAGCAGGTCTATTATGTAGAATCTATGGCTTTTTACGGGTTTACTTTTCAACTTGCTCAAGTTTCTTTCTTATGGCTTTGATCCAAACCAGATTTCCGACAGTATTCAAGTGCACGCCATCGCCGATATGATATTCAGCTTTCAGGTTAGCAGATTCATCAACAAGCTCGCTGGTAAGGTTCAGAAAAAAGCAATTTGGATATTCACGGGTCAAACTCAGGATTTTTTGATTTAATCCCCCGATCCTTTCATTATTGCGAGCGGAAAGCGAACATTCTTTCTCGTCAACAGGTAATATACTGTTTGCGATCACATGCACCCCTCCTGGAATCATACGAATGATGTCATTGTAATTATGTATAATCTCATCATCCGTCCTTATGGCGACATCATTGATCCCGATGGATAGAATGACCGCCCGTGCATGGTTTAAAGATCTGTATTGACGGATGCGGTTAAGCACACCGAATGTGGTGTCACGCCCTATCCCATAATTCACCGAGCGATCTGCCACGCATGTGACACACAAACCCTGGATAAGACTGTCACCAATAAAAACAAGTGTGTTCTGCCTTAAAACCGGGTCTATCCTCAGGTGAAATGCCAGCAGGGTGTGATAATAAGACGTCAATTCCGAATTCTTAATTCCAAGTCCGTTCCTGATCCGGCCTATGATATTCCAGTCAGATAAAGACCCGATAAGTATGGCGTGCATCACTAAAAAATATACTATGAACGACGCAATCCATGCGATTTTTGATTTACTGGCTGGCATGATGCCCGGGGATGGTTTTGGGACGCTGTTCACACCTTTCAGACCAAGTGGCAAGACAGCATCTCAACAAATCAAGCACCTCTTAACCGATTCCGAGTTTCTGCTTTGTTAGTTTCAGAATCTCCCTTTCTTTTACCAATACTCCCGAAACGATAATAGCTATCCCAAGAACAATTTTGGCAAGCATGCTCACCGCTATGGTTGAAATTTCTATTTGTTGTACTGCAGCGTACATCAGTACCGACAGAATTAAATAATAAGCGATGTGTTTCAGGTTGAATGCAATGGCAATCAAACGACGTGAGAGTATTATAGTTAGGGCGGAACTCGCAGCGCATGAGATCAATGTGGCAAAAGCAGCCCCGATGATACCGAAACGCGGCAGGAGGATGATATTCAAGATAATATTCACGACAACAGCCGTAATCATTATTTTAAGAATTGTAGCTGTTTTCTTTTTCAGATAGAGGCCGGCATTAAAAACATTATTCAATTCCAGTATAAAAGTGCCAATGAGTATGATCGGCGAAAAGATGGACGCGGCGGCATATTTCTCCGAAGCCAGAAAAACAAAAAGATCATCTGAAATCGCATAATATCCCAGGCAGATCGGAAAAATGACAATGACAATATAATAAAAGACCTTTTTCAAGAATTCTTCCGTCTGCTCTTTTCCTTTCTCCCCATAAACCTCAACATAAGCCGGAATCACCGTATAGGATAGAGAGAAAGCGAGAATATTGACAAGGTACATGGCCAGATTGTACCCCACAGTATAAACACCGAGAGAATTCTCCCCATACCATGCGACAATCATATATCGGTCAGCATATGACAACAGCAGGTAGGTAATTTCTGTGATAAGCAGTGGTGCGCCAAATTTTATCAAATCAATGGTTAGACTGTTGGACGCCTCTTTAAACCTGACCCGGTAATTCGACAAAAACCAGTATAATAGTATGATTGCCAGCATGAATTCTACAGCGGCTATCCCTAAAAAATATCCGTAGAACCGACGAACAACATATAATAGTAAAACAAGGGCGACCAGTATCCTGGCGACCCGCGTACACAACCCAAGGGCATTCATAAAAAAGGTTCGGTCATTTACCCTAAGCATATTGTTTATTAGAATATTCATCGGCCGAATAAGAAGGTAGGCCGCCATAATCTTGAAACACACCTCATATTCGGCGTTAATACCCAGGTACTTAATGAAAAGGGGTACAGTAAAAAAATACAGGACCATGACAATAAAAGAGATCATCAACGCACGGTAGAATATCGTAGATGCAAAAACCGTTTTCTGCATGTCATCGTTGCGATACTCCTGGTAAAATCGGATCACCGCATTCGATAGACCGGCTTTTGAAAATACCAGTACCAGGCTCATCGTTGTTGTCACTAGCCCCAAAACACCGTATTGCTCAGTCGAGAGTATTCTCGTCAATATGGGGAAAGTCACAAAACCCAACAGGAGTGAAAGTGTGCCACCCGTCAGGAAATGACTTAACTGAATGGAAAATTTCTTAAAAAAGGACATTACAGGTCCCGGTCCATCATACCCTAATCCATGTACTTTCTATGCCACAATTCAATTGTAATGAGTAAAACCAGCATCAGAGGGTTGGGATAATACCAGTTGCCCTGATTGCTGAGAAAGATGTTGACAGACTGTTCAAGTGATTCTTTTTTAAAGTACCCTCTTTTGATTGACCGATCATCCAACAGAACTGCTTTCATGAATTCACCATTATTTTTTTTCAGCCACTGTACAAGAGGAATGGCAAATCCCTGATTTGTTTTTTTCTTTATTTGATCCGGAAATCGATCCCTGCAGCACTGTTGAAGTAAGAATTTTCTAATGATGTTACCATTTTCAGTAACAGCGATTTTAAAAGCTCCTGGCAGGCTATTTGCCAATGCAGCAATGGATTTATCCTGGAATGGCGACAATGTCTCAAGGCCGTTAGCCATGCACATCCTGTCGACCTTTACCATCAACCCGTCCTGTATGTAAAACCGGACATCTTTTGCGATCCTCTTATTTACAGCGTCAAGATCCTTTGTCACCCGATTCCAATAATCCAGATGCCTGTCTGGACGATTTTGACAATGTATCTCCCAAAAATTATCCGTGCATAAAAATTTTTTTATTATATCAGGAGACAAGCCACCGGTGGAAAATGAATCTGGGTCAGATCGCCACTTCAACTTTCGCTGAATCCCAAGCAGCAGGGATGGTGATGGGTTGTTGATGAAATGTCCGAGCACGGCAGCCGCCGTACTGCATGTGGATTTTATAATTGGGTTCTGGTAAAGGGATGCTTTGCCTGACAGCGCAGATTCCTGCTCACTACCCCCCAGGAGCTGGTCAGGTCCGTCACCGGTAAGTATGATATTTGAGAATTTATTTGCAAATCTGGCCGCATAGTATGTAGGAAAGGATGAGGTATCATAAAAAGGTGCGTCATGATGCCAGACGATCAAATCGAGCATATCGAAAAACGATTCATATGTTGCTATGGTTTTATGTAGCTCAGCGCCAACATGCGCTGCCATGACCCTAGCATCATCCATTTCATCAAATTCCTCCTCCTCAAAACCTACACAAACAGCCTGTATCGGCTTTTCCGAAATTTCAGCTGCATAAGAAGCAATTGCGCTTGAATCTATGCCACCACTGAGAAAACAAAAAGTATCCTTGGATACCATTCTTTTTTTCACCGCAGTCCGCAAGCAACTATCGAATCTTTCAACTGCCTCGTTCACTGTGATTTGCTCATCAACCACTATTTCATGTGTCCAGTACCTTTTCTTGCGAACACTTTTATCATTCGAAAATACCAAAATATTACCGGGTTCAACCTGATAGATATCCTTAAAGAGTGTATCCGGATTCGGGATCCTGCCGATTGAAATCAAGTCACTCAATGTGACCAGGTTGATATCCAGTGATAATCCATAAGCCAGAATCCCTTTGATTTCGGACGAAAATATCAACAGATCATCGTGCAGAAAGTAATGAAGCGGTTTGTGGCCGTAAGGATCCCTGATCATTACCATTTCTTGTTTTTTGGTATCCCAGATTACACATGCGAACTCACCTTCAAGATGATTCATTAGCCCCAGGCCCCATTTTTCATATGCAGCCTCAACAATTGAAGAACATGACTGGGAATAAACCGGAATACCGATACTGTTAAAATAATCCGCGTGTTGATCTGAATCCAGCACGATCCCGTCCACAAATGCATGAATATGCTTAAGTTCATTTCCGGGAGCAGTTCCATATTTTGTACAGTAAGTCCAGTTGTGCTGATTGGCCATGCCCGCAGAGATATGATTGTCCATATAAATGGAAGCCTCGCTGCTGTCCCTGTGGTTTTGGACTTCCAGCATGCGCTGAAGCTTTATATCAGCACCGGCAACACTAAAGGGGCACCTGAATCCGGAGACTATCCCCATGATAAAATCCTCGACTCAAGTGTCTTTATCTGATGAGTTGATAAACCATACTGAATTGGCATATTCATCCGTTTTAGACATCCCATAAGTTTGAATGACACTATCACTGTTTCGCCTGACAAATCCGGTACGGCTCAAAATTCCGGAGTATGAATGGTTGGAATTCTGGGTAATCCGTATTGAATTAATATCTTTGTTGAGACCCACCTGCCTTATAAATAGGCCCATTGCAGGCTGTACAAGATTTTTCCGGGACATGATGAAATCATATATCGATATGGCTTTTATTGCCTTATTCTCTAAATAGGTTAAAAATCCTACACATACAGACTGTTTCAAAAATTTAATCACGGTGAAATTGTTAGATGGATGTATGCCATAGCGCCACTTCATTATGACAGGACTTCTGTCTCTGATAATTAAATTCTCTCTTTGGAAATCGCGCCAGAACATTTCGATTTGAGGATCATCAGGATCGGCATGTTCCAGAGAAATGCCTTTTGAGGGTATCATCTTCAACCAAAGGCTGACCAGTCGTTTGTATATAGTGGCCAAGCAGAATGAAATCGCTTTAGATTTAAGAAGTTGGCTTGCTTTCTCTCCGGGGTTAATATAGAAGACATGGTTGATCATCGGCTGCTGCCTTTTCCAACCTGCTGAAGACAAACTCCTTTGAGCCGCAGGGTTCGGGATCACAAAGGCAGGGCTCAAACCGTTTTTATCCATATATTCATTCATGAAATAGAATAATTTCCGGGCAAGCCCTTTACCTCTAAAGGCTTTATTGAGTGATATATCTCCCGTGACTGCAAAATGGTATAATTGCCGGTTGACCCAGTAAGGCCTGAACGCCACCCCGGCCATACCCACCCGACCGCCTTGCTTATCGTGAACCCAGAATATCAATGACGGCCTGGACGATTCCGGGGCCTCATATCTCCAATCAAGCAGAGAGCGGCTTGCCGGTCTTTCACGATTATCATTTCTAAGCCGGAGAACGTCCTTTTCAAACCCTTTATAGGGAGTAATGGAGAATTTCCATTCATCCATAGAATTCAACACGAATTAAAAAATGACTCATAATATTTTTCATGATCTTTGATCATTTTAAATATGGTAAAATGCTCCTCAACCCTCTGACGGGACCTTTTCCCCATTAATCTGCGCTTTTCCGGGTCTCTGTAGAGCTCCAGGATCGATTGCGATAAGGCGGAACTGTCTCCGGGCGGGATGACAAAACCATTAAACCCATCAAGCACAGACTCAGAGTTCCCTCCCACGTCCGTTACCACAAGAGGCAGCCCCATGGCCATTTTTTCAAGAATGGAGTTGGAGAACCCTTCATTTTTCCCCGGTACAAGGCAGGCCACATCAAAAAGATTTATATACTCTGATACATTATCCACAAGCCCGGTAAACAGAACATGATCCGAGAGCGCTGTGTTATTAATCTTATTTTTGTAATAATCAAGTTGCTGTCCGCCCCCGACCACAACAGCCTTAACATTCCCTGCAGACTGTCTCACCAGATCAATCGCTTCAAAGAAAACATCATAACATTTCTCAGGGCGGAACCAGGCAACAGTGCCAATGATAAAATCCGATTCGCTATACCCAAATTTCCTCCTGATCTGCATCCGCTTTTCCTCATCCGGAACAGCAAATTTCCCGAGATTCACCCCATTATGTATAGTTGTAATTTTTTCTCTTTTGATATGCTCGGTAACGACGATTTGATCCTTGACTGCATCAGCAACCGCTATGAACCCCGAGAATAGATTCTTAACCCTTCGGTTCAGAAAGAAATGCCACCTGCTTTTAAGATCACCGGTATCCCTTTTACTTGATACAATGCATTTGACGCCGGAAAGCTTTGCAATAAGGGCCCCATAGAAATCCGATTTGATATGAAACGTCTGAACCAGGTCGATGTTATTTTTTTTAATCAGCCTGAACAGCTCAAGCCCTTTGATCAGAGCATTCAGCGTATAATATCTATATACCGGAATGTGTACAATGGGCACGCCTGAGGCTTCTATCTTATTTGAAAGAGGGTTATGGCCGAAATCGAAAACAACAATCATACATTTAAATTTGGTCCTGTCCAGGTGCCTCACGAGGTAAGAAAGGTGTTTTTCAGTTCCTCCTGCCAGGTGGAAGTGATCAATTATGAACAGGATATTGATCCGATCTTTCATCACCGTCCCTATCGTATTTTTTTTCCTTTTTTCTTAAAAATGCTAAGATGCTTTGGGGAGGGAAAGGAAAAGTAGCTGCCTTTTCCTTTCATCTTTTTATACTTCACATTGCCGTTTTGGAAATCATCAATTACCTCCATGATCAACCAGGCATTTTTCTTCTTGGTTTTTAATAT
>QZLA01000104.1 GCA_004796375.1 Desulfobacteraceae bacterium | reverse complement strand
TTCTGACTTATGATGGTTCCGTATTCGGCGCAGATCCCACTATCGAAGCAACTTTCCTGCACGGCGCAGACCCTGATACCGAAAAAATGACCTTTGCATTCCTGGATCAGGCCGTTTATGTACCGACGACTGATACCGGTCTGTTCGTACCGGATGCATTCGGTAACTACCAGGTTGTTGCTGACAAAGCAGACAACACGCTTTGTATCGACGTTTCTCAGATGCCGGCTTCCATCACTACATTCGACGGCAACTTTGACTCTAAGGGTGACAAATACACTTGGTTACCCTCAGATCCCCAGATTGCTCACGTTGTAGAATCCAACTCCTACCTGTTCGAAGAATGTAAAGGTAGAGTACTTGGCAGAACTGTATGTGAAGGTGCTGGTGGACAGGGCATCACTGTAACTTGTACACCCATTGAAAACGAAATGGAAAACGCTCCTTTTGACGGTTTCTGTAATAACTACCTGACTGAGATCCATCAGAACAACAAGATTATCATCAGAACTGCCAACGGCAGCCCGTTCGAAGCTGTAAACTACAATGTTACTCTTGACATTCTGGTTGACGGTGTAATGGGTGAATTCGGTGCATACTGGTCTAATGGCGACATCCTGACTGAAGGTTTCACCAATGCCACTGACGCATGTAATGCCACCAACTCTACTGGTATGGCCATCGGTACTTATGCGTACTATGATGTAGATGGTGACCCGGTTAATGCTGTTTATGATGATGACTGCTTCATCGATCCTGCCAACAGAGCGGTAAGAGTTGTTGCTGGTGGTGATGATGGTGTTACCCTCGGTCTGGGTGCATCTGATGACTTCCTGTACATCAACCTGCCGGCCATCCTGCAGGACAGCACGCTTTCCGGTGCACTCTCTGTAAGAGTAACCCTGAGCAAAGCGCCTTGCGGTACGATCTTCACCGGTACCTGGGATATCTCTGAAGCAGCATGCTGTAAGCCTGATGCACAGACTGGTACTGCACTGTATCCGTACTTTGCTAAGAGCACTGGTGCTTTCGTCAACGTCATGATCGTTGACAACGTTGGTATGACTGACGGTACCTTTACAGCAACCTTCTACGAAGAAGACGGTGACGTTTTCGTATCTAACTCCACAGCTGTCATGGCAGGTAGAATGTTTGTTTCTGCTCTGGTTGACATTCCTGTAACTCCGGTTGCCACTGTTGGCGGCGGAACTTGGGGTGATGCCAAGTGCTGGGCTCAGGTTAGCGCGAGCTTCGCAGTTGACGGATCTGCTTGGATCGTAGAACCCAGCAGCGGTCAGTCTTTTGGTTACATTTGTCGTCTCCTCGGAATCTAATGTAGATTCTGAAGATTCTCACGAATCTAACTGTTAGATGATCATATGGCAGGGGGCTTTTTATAAAGCCCCCTGTTTTATTTCAAGCAAGGGAAGAACGAATGGTAACGGGAAAACTGAAACATAAAAGACCGATGGGGTTGTTCATGAAATGGATGATTACGGCTTTTATTGTGTTTCATTCACCTGTGTCTGTGACTGCCGGTAACCACTTTAATCCCACGGGAGCGCTTGAAATTGAAACTCGCTATACGGATCCCAAACAGGCGCCCCTTGGTCCGGTGGTGGTTTGGCAGGTCAAGCCTGATGTGTCTGAAAATCGGGTATCCCTTGATTATGTCATAAATGGTGAAGTGCAGTTTCAAGTGGAATACCCCTTTCCCATGAATGATTACCCTGAATCAGCCTTCCTTTTGATGGACCAGGCGGACCGGATCATTGAAAACTCAAAAGGACTGCTGGTTCCACCCACCGGATTCCCGGCCCCGGCACTGATTTATGATGTGACGGAGGCAAAGGCCTTGAATACGCTTAAATCAGCGATTACTGCCGGAGGTCGACAATTTGTCAAGATTTATTCGTGCGACGTTCAAACCATAACAATTGATGAAGCAATTGAGCTCGAAATGCTTGACCCTCGGTTTTTTTCCCATCAAGCGGCTATCAATGCGCTTGAACCGTTGGTGATGATCCGTATCAATGATCCCTACAAACAGTTGATTTGTGAGCAGCTTTGGGTGGATCGTCCCACCAGTAAGTGGTGGCTGTATGAAGAGACACCATTGACCAAATCCTGGAGAAAGTAATTTAAGAGATATGATTATGAAATATCGGTTTGTTACAGGTTATCAAATCTTACTGACATGTTTATTGTGTGTGTTCGTATGGGCACCACTGGCTTCAGCAGTCACAGAAAGCCAGAATACAGAGAGTATTCCCTGGTCGGGATACTGGTGGCCCTATAACGGGTGCGGTCTCGGGACAGGCCAGGATTATTACGGACACCCGTCTCCTCTGGAAAAATATGACCAGTATATATCCGGTTATTACCCGGGACCGTCAACCATGTGGTATACCAACCAGTTCTGCTCTGAGGTTCATCCTTACTGGTACGGCCATTGCGGTCATTGGGCCCTGGCCGCCTCCACTGAGAATTATGATATTCTACCCTCATCAAACAATAATATCATCTTCAGGGTGGGCGATAAAAAGGGGTTGCTGACCCTGATGCATTCCGATGATATAGCGATATGGGGGAATGGGTCTCAGCCTGCTGAATTTCACCTGTGGTTGCTGAAATATATCAAAGATGAGAAGAAAGCATTTATCGCTGATATTGAAGCCGGTGAAGAGGTCTGGCAGTATCCGATATATCGATATGACATGACCAGCACGATTGATGACCGTGTGGAATCGGTGACGGTTGATATCTATTACGCAGATGATTTTGTACATCCCGATTTTATCGGCACAGAAGAGGAATTTCAACGGTATACATATAATCTCTTTTTAGGACCGGACAACGAGATAACGGGTGGAGAGTGGACCGAAGACAGTGTTGTTGCCCATCCCGAGCAGCTTTATTTCTCATTGTCTGCCGGCAGTCAGGTCCCGGATGCCAATTATGATCTTGTCAGACAGATTGCGCAATCAAAGGATGATGAGCTTGAGAACGGCCATACTCCGGTAGCCATTGCACCCGGAACATTTAATCTGGTGCTGATGGATGAAGATACCTACACCCTCTTTGCAGATCCGGGGGATTTGTTGACCCTTGATATTATGCTGCTGGACGGTGGGGGGGATCAGGCTGAGGTTACCGTATATGACTCCAAAGATCTCATGATCGACAGCTACGCCCTGACTGATGTGACATCGGCGTCAATCCGTATCAGTGCACAGAATCCGCCCTACCGGGTCGTGGTTTCCAAGGATCAGTATGACATTCCCGGCATCTATCAGGTGGTCTATGATCAGTATGCAACCAACAGTGTGACCATTCCGTATATTCCCAAGGATGGCCCCTGGTCGGGATTTTCAATTACCAATTATTCGACTGAGCCAATGAAGAATGTTACATTCACTACATATTCTTCAGATGGGCGGCCCATTCACACATTGTTGGGTCCGCTTGAACTGGCACCGGGTGAAAAGAGAAAATTCACCTTTTCAAGCCTGCCAGCAAGGCAGCATGAGCTGTCCGAAGTGTTATATGCCCGGATTTCGTCATCCGGACCCATTGGTCCGGTCAACCTCATTGGGATAGATGATGGCGTGGCCAGTTTGACCCAGGGGCACTACAAAGGACATCACATTGCGCTTCCTGACTCTGTTGAGGAATATCAGGCAGATAAGCGTATGTTCGGATATATAATCAATGAAGGCAGCCAGGATGCTGCGATAACGGCAACGGTATATAGTTCCGCTGCAAAAATATTCAAAACCACACCCATTACACTGGGTGCCAGGCAGTCCTACTATTTTGCACCCGGCAGGACACCGTTCAGCAGCATGCCCGATAATGGCTGGATAGAGATCAAGGGAAAAAACGGGGATGAAGAGATCTCTGCATTTCAATATATGACCAAAGGAACCACCCTTGAAACCAATTTTGCCGTACCGGTGACCAGTGACATTCAGGTCATTCCCCATATACCGTTCAGTGAAAAATGGAACAGTGAACTCGTTCTGATCAACCATGGTACCGCATCGGCAGCGGTGGTTATTCACCGGAAAATGGCTGGTACGGATACCACAACCGATCTGACTGTTAACATGGCTCCGAAAACAAAACAAGTTATCAGTCTGGACGCCTATTTTGAAGGCAGCTCGTCTGATCCGTATTACCGGTCGATTGTAACCGTAACGTCCACAGCGGATATTTCAGGATATTATGCCTACCATTCCGTAAGTTATACGGACAATGTGACCATCCCACTGATGGTGGATGCGGATTACGGTTCGACACTGTTACTGCCCCACAACACACAGGGAGGGGACTGGTGGACCGGCATCGGCATTTTCAATCCAGGGGAAACAGCGGTTACCGTTATCATGGAGGCCTATGAGAACTTCGGTCAACAGCTGGGTGTGACGCCTGATCCCGTTACGCTGGCACCCGGGCAGTACGTCGTTTACAATAATGCCATGTTGTTTGCCGGTGAAAGCCAGAACATCTCCCATATCCTGTTTAAAACCAATGACCCGGCAAAGCGCATCGGCGGTTTTTATCTATACGGAAGCCAGACCAAAGGCATGTGCGGTGCCAATCTTCAACCCATAGACAATGAATAACTGGTGAATCAATGAAAGGTTATCCAACCCTTGTGGTTTTTATTTTCCTCTGCTGTTTATCCGTTGGACACAGTGCAGATATCTCCAACTATTCAGCCTGTGACGTCTGTCATGGCTCAATCCATTTCAGGGGAGAAGAGGCCAAACAGATTCTGGGCAGGGAAGGGGTGCTCAGTATCACGGCACTGCCTGTGGGCAAGATGATCAAGCTGGACCTGGACGGGGTCAAGAAAACCGGGACCAGGCAAAACTCTGATGAGGGATATGAGATCAAAGCATGGAATGCCGGGGAGAATCTTTTTATCCAGTGGATCAAAGATCATTCAAGTGTTCAGATTGTTCTTGCAGCTACGGGCCGGGCATCCATCGATCCCATGGAACAGTTCTCCCTGGAAATCTTCCTCAATTCCGGACGGCCCGATGAGATTGATCTTAAAGACAGTATGGAAGCTGCTTGGCAAAAATTATCCGGGTCACAGCTCTACAAGTGGGTCAGTGATGACGTGAGCGGCCTGGATGAGGATCAGTGGCTGACCCAGCTCAAAGAAAAGGTGATCTGGGTCTCTGAAATGCTTGCAAAGGCCGAATAGCCCATGGATGTCCTCTGGTTGAGGAAACCCAAGTGTGCCGGTACCTCCATAAGGAATATCCTTGAACAGCATTGCACGCTGTCATATGAGAAACCCGGGCCGGTATCCATATGCTATGCTTACGATATTGAGGTTGGGGAAACCAATGTGGGGCTGAGGGAGTACCAGCGGAGATATCCGTCTTTTTTTGACCAGGCATGGAAATTTACCGTGGTCCGAAATCCCTGGGATAAGGTGATCTCATCCTGGCACTATTGTCCATCCACCCGTCGCCGGAGCCTGAGGGATGTGCTCCTCCATCCGCCAGGCCCGCCAAAGCAGTTCAGTACAGACCCTGAGAAACTGCTCGAACAGATTCATGACTGGCACCATTTTACCCGGTCCCAGTTTGAGCTGGGATCGGATGAAAACGGAGCGTTCGTTGCGGACTATATTGTGAGGTTTGAGGATTTGCCCCATAGCCTGGCACCGGTATTTGAAACACTCGGCATCGAACCGCCGGAGTTTCCCAAATTAAATACCACCCCGCGCAGCCATTACCGGGAGTATTACACGGCAGAGACCCGTGATCTGGTAGAACAGTTGTACGCTAAGGATGTTGAAACCTTTGGATATGCGTTTTAGCGGACGCTAATCAAACGGGGTGGTCCCCGGTTCAACCAGCAGCATCCATTTCCCTTTTTCCATGATCCATTTCTGGGTGTGGCTTATCCCCTTGAGTTCGATGCCGCCTTTGACCACAATGTCGTATTTGACGATCACTTCAGCCGAACCATCCTGGGGATTGGGATTGACCTTAACGATCTCGTAAGCAGTGAAATCGACCTTATGGATCTTAAGGAAAGCTTTCAGTGATTTGGCTTTCTTATAATTTTCACAATAATACTCGTATACATCAATCCAGTCATCATTGATTTTTGCCGTCAACATGCCATTGACCCGTTTGAGCAGTTTTTCCTCGGAAAACTTGGGCTGCATGGATACGCAGGCGGAGAGCATGAATACAACCACAATAACAGGGATATAGATAATACGTTTTTTCATGGGAATGATCCTTTTAATCCGTGATCGGTTTGTCGTATTGTTTTAAGAATTCCTCGGGTGACAGTTTGAGATTTTTCATCATGTCATCCTTGCTGGGTTGGGGAGGGATATTGGGCTTATTTTTCTTTCTTTTGGCCAGAAACGCCTTGCGGGTCTGATCGTCCACAATCTTTTTAACTGACGGGTCAGAAGGAATGGTGTTGTCCAAAGATACGCGCTCAATATGTTTAATGGAAAGGGGCTGGTCACTATTTTCAAGCGTGATGACCCCGAGTTCCTGGCCCTTGTCGATGATGCTCATCACCTTGGTCTCCGGAACACGGGCGGTGTTGACCGGAGAGTTGTCGATGCAGAGCGCAAGGTCAATTCCGGGAATCATATCCACAAGCTCCTGGGTGTCATTGGCCACCAGTTCAGAAAGCAGGATGATAAAATCCGATTTTGACTTCAACTCCGGTATAATTCGTTGAAGGGCCAGATGGGGCCGTTCAATACTGTATCGCTGTGCATTGGCGCCTTTTAGCGGCAAGTCGAACATAACACCGGTAATACCGATTTTAACCCCATTGACCGTTTTAATGACATAGGGGGCCAGACACTCATTGTCGGGTGCCTTGAGGGAGTTGTTGGCACTGACCAAGGTCATGTCTGATTTTTTACAGGTGTGCTCCAGGAAATTCAAAGATGATTTGAGATCAAACCGACTCAGATTCATGACATCATACCCCATGGTATTCATGGTATCCAATATCAGGTCGTGTTTGAACTCGAACTTATCCTTCTCACTGTGATGAACAATACTTCCGATATCAAGCAGCAATGTGCTGTTGTCTTTTTGGGTGGTGATATAACTGGTTCTTCTGGCAAGACCGCCAAAATCTTTCCCGCCTCAGGAAGCGCAGGGTTCAATTTTCCCGATCATTTTCCCGGAGTAAATGATCCGGATGTCTGATTGACCGTATGCAGAGAGTGCAAGAGATAACAAGAAAGACATTATGGTCATTGCATATAGGGATGAGCGTTTAATTTTCATTCTCCTTGTGATATATGGATCTTATCAAATTCTATCTTGAATGAAATACCATTTCGCTGTTGATTGTTCAAGGATAACCAGCGTCACGGAAGGTTACCATATGGTTATTATGATGATAGACAACGCGGTTGCGGCAGTGCTTAACGGGAAATGATCATGAGTCTGTTTAATTAGGCTGGTTGGGTGAATATCATCATGCGGTGCAAATAGATGTTGACTGCCCGGGTTCCCTATACTATTTGAAGTATGAATTTTAGGAGGGCAGCAACCATGCATCAAAGTTCTTATGATAAGATGCTGAATTTTAAAAAGCAGTACTTGGCGCACCTGAACCATGAGCCGTTAACGATACTCGATCTGGGAAGCCAGGATGTGAATGGAACCTACAAGGACATCTTTGATGAAACACCCTGGTGTTATAAAGGCATGGACATGGAAAAGGGGAAGAATGTAGATATCGTGCTTAAGGATCCCTACTCCTGGAGTGAGATCGGAACCGGCAGTGCAGATGTTGTTATCAGCGGACAGGCCCTGGAACATGTTGAATATTTCTGGGTGACAATGCTTGAGATTGCCCGTGTTCTAAAGCCTGGCGGGTTATGCTGTATCATTGCACCTTCAAGCGGGCACGAGCATCGCTTTCCTGTTGATTGCTGGCGGTTTTATGAGGATGGGTTCAAGGCGCTGATCAAGTTCGCTCTATTGCAGGAACTCAAAGTATATCGACAGAAGGAACCTGAACCTGAATATGCAGATTCGAGCAATGCCTGGTTGGATGTCGTCATGATCTGCAAAAAGGGGACCTACCCTTGGATTCTGGAAGTCAAACATCGGGTTTGGCGGTATTTGGTTCACAAGCTCTGCCTGGTGGGGATTTAGTCGTATGAGATGGTTGGACAGGATATGGTGACATCAGGGATGAAACAGTATTTAAGGGATTTGGCCAAACGCAAGGATCTCATCATTTACCTGGTCATATCCGGTTTAAAGGCCCAGCATAAGAATAGTTTTCTCGGATACTTCTGGTGGTTGATTGACCCGTTCCTGAATGTTGCGATTTATTATTTTGTGGTCGTGGTCATATTTCAGCGACCTGGCGGTGCCGCATATGGCATGTATCTTGTGTCCGGTATGATCGTATGGCGGTGGATGGCTGCTACAGTGAGTTCAGCATCGAATTCCATTCTTTCACAAGGCGGCATCATCTCCCAGGTATACCTTCCCAAGTCTGTATTCCCGGTAGGTGCAGCGTTGAACCATCTGGTGAATTTCGGTTTTGGCCTGATCATCATTTTTATATTTTTATTCTATTTTAATTATTCTCTGGGGTCTCAGATCATCTGGCTGCCGGTGATTATTCTTGTTCAGCTGGTATTTATGCTGGCCATTTCATTTCCCATTGCATTTGTCTGCGTGTTCATCAGAGATGTGAACAATCTCGTGGATCATGGGATGCGGCTCTGGTTCTTCGGTTCGCCGGTGATCTGGTACAAAGATATGATTCCTGAACATCTGGTCATTCTTTTGAAGGTAAATCCCATGTATCATCTGCTCGATGCCTATCGCTCCGTCTTTATGGAGAATACGGGACCAGATGGCATGGCATTGCTTATCATCGCGGCGGGATCCGTACTGGCAATCGTTCCCATGCTCTATTTCTACAGTCTCAAAGAGCACCTTATCCTGAAAAGCTTATAAGTGAATTTTTTCGATGCGCCCTGTTGACAGCGATAAGATTTTTTCTCCGGATCCTGGACAGGTTGAACCGGCGTATGCACAGGAACCTGTTGTGATAATGGAGAAAGCAGGATTGAAATATCCTACAGGAAACCGCAGGAGTCTTGAGAACCTGCAATCCAGGGTATTTAACCTGTTCAGGAAGGGAAGGCAGAAAAAGTACTTCTGGGCGCTTGATCAGATTGATTTCAGGGGGTATGCAGGGGATATTGTCGGGGTTATTGGCCGCAACGGTGCCGGGAAAAGTACGTTTTGCAGATTGATAGCAAACGTATTGAAACCGGACAGCGGGAGGGTTCATGTCAACGGAAAAGTGTCGGCGCTTCTGGCTTTGGGGACCGGTTTCAATTATCAGTTATCCGGAAGGGACAATGTTTATCTGAACGGGATGATGCTCGGGTTCACCCGGTCACAGATTGACACCATATTTGATGAAATTGTCGATTTTTCAGGGATCGGCCGGTTCATCAATGAACCTTTGAAAAATTATTCCATAGGGATGCGGGCACGCCTCGCATTCAGTATAGGCGCCATGATTGAGCCCGAGGTTTTGATTCTCGATGAAGCGTTGAGTGCAGGTGATATTGCATTTGCAGAAAAAGCTGGGAGAAAGCTTCAAGAGGTAATCAGAAACTCAAAGATTGTAATTGTGGTGACCCACAATCTTGAGTTTGTTGAAAAGTATTGTACAAAAGCGCTTTGGATAGATCAGGGCAAGGTTCGGGAGTACGGGGATCCTCTGAAGATTGTGCAGGCTTATCGGGGCCCTTATAAAGACAGAAAGCCCATACCGACCATTGAGTTGTTACGCCCAAGAAACGTGATTTCCGAACAGGTGGTCGTTAACGTTGAAAAACTCGGCATCAGTTTTCCAGTACACGACCGGACAGGTCAGGAAAGAAAGAAAAAATCATTCTGGCCTCTGAAGCAGGTTGATTTCAAGGTGAAAAAAGGGGATGTTGTAGGCATTGTCGGCCGAAACGGCGCTGGAAAAACCACCTTGTGCCGCGTATTGAGCGGCATACTCAAGCCAGACAAGGGGCATGTTTTTGTTGACGGTGAGACAACCGCACTGTTGTCCTTTGGCACGGGGTTCAACATCCAGCTGACAGGGAGGGAGAATATCCTTTTAAACGGGTTAATGCTTGGGATGTCCCGCAAACAGCTCACCCACCTGAGTAAAGATATCATTGACTTTTCAGAGCTTGGAAGTATCATTGACCAACCGGTAAAACAATACTCAAGCGGTATGCTGGCGAAACTGGGATTCAGCATTGCGGCAACCATCAAGCCTGATATTTTTATTATTGATGAGGCGTTAAACGCGGGTGATATCTCTTTTTACAAGAAGGCAAGTGATAAAATTCAGGAACTGCTTGAAGAAGCCAAAGCTGTCATTGTCGTCACCCACAGCATGCCGTTCGTCAATCAAGTCTGCAACCGGGGATTGTGGCTGGAGAATGGGGTAATTGAATTTGACGGTCAGGCCAGGCAGGCCGTATCGGCATACGTAAACCACATGAGGCAGAATCGTTAAGATCAAAAAGGAATCTAGTATATGCACCGATATTGGGAAATCATTATTGAACCGGTTCTTACAGTCTACCGGCCCGGATCTATTGTGGAAGTTGGAGCGGAATTCGGGAAAAGCACCCAAAAGTTGCTGGATTACTGCCAATTAAACGGATCAAAGCTCTATTCAATTGACCCCGCCCCCCAATTTGATGTCCAAAACTGGCTCGATAAATATGACGGTATATTCACGTTTTATAATTCTTTAAGTTTATCCGCGTTGCCCCTGATTGAACAATTTGACCTGGTGTTCATTGATGGAGATCATAACTGGTATACCGTATTCAATGAACTCAAACAGATTGAGCGCAATTGTTTGCAAAAGGAACAGGATTATCCGGTGACCTTTTTTCATGATATCGGATGGCCCTATGCGCGAAGGGACTTATATTACAATCCGGATAACATACCCGAGATGTATCGAAAACCCTACCTGAAAAAGGGGATGATCCCGGGCCAGACAGACCTTTCCAATGATGGCGGCTTGAATTGTGATTTATACAATGCCGTCTATGAAAACGATCCCCAGAATGGTGTGCTAACAGCAATTGAAGATTTTGTCGAGCAAACATCATATCAATTAGAGCTGCTTACAATCCCGGGGCTTTATGGACTTGGGATCCTGATTTCGAGATCTCTGCTGGAAAACAATTCGGCCCTGGCGGATCTGATTAAAAGCCTTCGTGTCTCTCAACCGATACATCGTCTGATAGAGCAGGTTGAAAACGACAGGATATTAAAGCAGATTTCCATCAACCGGAGAGATGATGAACTGATCAGGGTAAAACAGAAGGTCGAAAACCTGATCAAGGATCACGCAAAGCAATTGGGGTCTCATCAGGAGTTTATGCAAAAAGCAAAAAAGGAAATGGAGGTACAACAGGCTCTGATTGAGGAAAACCAAGCGCGGCTAAGGCAAAGAGATACGCTTCTGGAAGAACGGTTGAGAAAAATCGAAAAACAGCAGGCCGCGCTGCAGGAGAAAGACCGGATTATCCAAGAGAAAACCAAGGAGAAAGACCGGATTATCCAAGAGAAAACCAAGGAGAAAGACCGGATTATCCAAGAGAAAACCAAGGAGATGGATCAGTACAGGAAAAAGATCCAGACTGCGGAGAGTCAGGTGAAGCAGTTGAATCGGTTTGTTGATCGGATTCACAACGATTTTTCCGGTCTTCTGGCCTCCAACCGATGGCGGATCGGGAATTTACTTGGCGGGATACTGCAAACCCTGATGTTTAAAAGAAAAGTGCCCATGGCTCATGAGAATATTTTAAAGACGTTTCAAGAAATTCACCAGAGCCTGCCGGGACAAAAAAAAAAACTGATTAATCCGTCCTCTCCTGAACCGTCCATGGGACAGGTTGATTCAGGCACGGGTCTGATAGACTCCGGAACCGTTCAATCCATTCTGAAGATGATCCGCAACACCGGGATCACTGTCATTGTTCCGGTTTATGATGCCTATGAAGAAACAAAGGCATGCCTTGAAAGTATCTTCAAATATACAACGATACCCTTTGATCTGATCATTATTGACGATGCCAGCCCGGATGGCCGGATTCGTCAACTACTGGAGCCATATCAGAAGTTTGAGTGGGTCACTGTAATAACTAACCGGGAAAATCAAGGGTTTGTCAGAACTGTAAATCTTGGCATGGAGCAGGCCAAGGGGGATGTTGTTTTATTGAATTCAGACACCGTGGTGACCCCGCGTTGGTTGCAAAAACTGTTCATCACTGCGTATTCAAAGAAAAAAATCGCTACGGTAACGCCATTTTCCAATGCATCCGGTGCATTTTCAGTTCCTTTCGCAGGAAAGAATGACGAGATCGTTCCTCACCTGACCATTGATGGTATGGCCCGTCTTGTGGAAAGGATATCCGGTCGTATTTACCCTGAGGTTCCAACCGGAAACGGGTTCTGCATGTATATCAAACGCCGCGTAATTGATGAAATCGGGGTGTTCGATCACGTCAATTTTCACCGGGGCTACGGGGAGGAAAATGATTTCTGCATGCGCGCCATGAAGAAAGGGTGGACGCATGTGATTGATGACGCGTCATTTATCTATCACAAAAACTCAGCCTCATTTTCAGGTGAAAAAGCGGCACTGATTAAAGAAAACAGGAAAATACTGGATAGACTTCACCCTGAGTATACCGGGTTGGTCAGGAAATTTTTATCATCCAAGACCATTGAGGATATCCGGAAACGCATCCACACCGCCATGCATCATGAATCAGATTCACGGCCCAGTGATCATTTGAGAATCCTGTATGTCCTGCATGAGGGAACCGGAGGAACACCAGCCACCAACCAGGACCTGATGGGGCATATCTGCAGCAGCCATGAGTGTTATATGCTGACCTCCACATCTACCCATCTGATTTTAAGGGGGGTTGATGGCGAACGATCGGTTGAGATCTGCAGATACCGGCTGACCTCATCATGGTCGGCAAAGCAGTTTACGTCTGAGCAGTTTCAGCAGATCTACTTTTCAATCCTGGTGAATTACCATATCGAGCTGGTTCATATCCGCCATCTGTTCAAGCACAGTTTTGACCTGCCGTCCATTTGCAGCAGCCTTGGCATTGGCGTGGTATTCTCTTTCCATGATTTCTACCATGTGTGTCCTTCAATCCATCTTCTAGACCATGACAAAAGATATTGTGCCGGAACATGCTCCCCCGGGGGAGGACAGTGCCGGATCCCGTCCGGACTGCTCAAGGATTTGCCGCGCCTGAAGGACTGGATTCCCGAATGGCGTGATCAGGTCAGCCGGGTCATGACCCACTGCAAGGCCTTTGTCACCACATCGGAGTATACCCGTCGTATTTATTTGAAAGCATATCCGGAGTTGAAGGACAGTGTATTCAAGGTCATCGAGCATGGGAGAGATTTTGATTATTCCCATCAGACCCGTGCCCGGTTACCCGGACCTGGGGGAAAAATCAAGATACTGATCCCGGGCAATATAGAGGACCACAAAGGCAGTGAATTTATACGATCCTTAAAAAAGGCGGACACGTCGAATCAAATTGAGTTTCATTTTCTGGGAACGGCCTCAAAGGATCTTGACGGGTGCGGGATCTATCACGGAACATATAACCGGGAGAATTTTCAGGAAAAAGTGAATGATATCTGCCCGGCATTCATCGGCATCTTTTCAATCTGGCCTGAAACCTATTGCCATACACTTTCTGAAGCATGGGCCTCTGGCATTCCGGTTCTGTCTTTTGATATTGGTACCATCGGTGAGCGTATGAGAGCTCAAGACGGGGGCTGGTTCTTAGAATTGGAGAGTCCTGAAAAAAGCTATGATATCATTCTGGATATCGTTCGTGATCAAAAGGGTTTTGAAAATGTCCGACAGGGGGTATGTAGGATTCGTTTTAAAACCACCCGGCAGATGGCAGATGAATATATGTCAATCTATCGCCAGGTAATGGCGTCCGGGGGAATGAAACGGACCGTCCGGAACATTGTCCTGTTTACTCCCCAGGGAGGGGGAAAATTTCCCGGTTCCTCCCATATCCGTTGTCTTTTACCGTTAAATCATCCCTTGATCTCTGATAAATACGTGTTGCATGTCATGCCCCCCGGTGACGGCAGGTCTTTGCTGGAAGATCATGCCAGCCGCCATAGGGTCGATTACATTCTCGTTCAAAGGGACTGCCTTGTTGAAGACAACCTTGATGGTGTCCTTGAGTGGGCAAAAACGCAAACCGTTCCTATCATTTATGAGATTGATGATAATATTCTGGGTATTGATGAAGAACACCCGGAATACGCGGCATACAAATCCAGGATATCGAATATAAAACGACTGTGTCATCAATCCTCTGCAGTCGTTGTGTCCACACCTTCATTGAAAAAGGCGCTTTCAGACCTGTCCTCAAATATCCGGGTTATCAGGAACAGCCTGGATGAATCCTTGTGGTTTTCTCCTGCCGGGGCTAAAGTTTCCCAAAAAAGAACCACTGCCAAAGAGATACGGGTTGGCTACATGGGGACCTATACCCATGGCGGTGATTTGGATATTTTAAAAGAGGTTGTTCCCATGGCAAAGGATGTGCTCTTACATGAGCATGGAATCCGGTTAGAGTTTTCAATGATCGGCGGCCAAAAAGACCCGTTATTGAGCAAGGCATGGTATAACCGGATTAGAATCCCAAAGGAAAGCGGCGAGTATCCTGAGTTTGTCAGGTGGCTCAGGAGAAGCGTTGACTGGGATATAGCCGTTGCTCCCCTGGCCGACACGCCATTGAACCAAAGTAAAAGCGAATTGAAGTTTTTAGAGTATACGGCGCTTGGCGCAGCCGGAATCTATTCACGGGTCGGGGCGTATGACCAGGTCATCGATCACGAAGCGACCGGCCTGCTGGTTGAGGCAGATTCGACTGAACAATGGTTGAATGCCCTGGTCCGGCTTTCGGTAGATGAGAAACTGAGACTGCGGTTGAAGGAGAATGCACTCAAAGTGGTATTGGATCAATACCTGCTCAAGCACAATGTAAACCAATGGATGTCGCTGTTTGAACAGATCAAATGAGAAATCGGCCGATCATCTGCTTCATATCTCACCAAAGCCGCATGAATGGGGCTGAGAAATCCCTGCTGACACTCATGCAGGGCATCAACGAGAGCGGTCGGCTGCAGGCGGTTCTCCTTGCCCCTGAGAAGGGACCGCTCGTTGTCCATGCCAGGTCTATGGGAATTAAAACATACATTGTGCCTTATGTCTTCTGGACCGGCAAGCGCGGGCGTTGGGTGGTCAAGCGGCTTGTCAGGCTGGTGGTGAATCTGGTAACCCTGCCGGCGGTGTTACTGACCCTTAAACGGATCGATCCAGACCTGGTATATACCAATTCTCTGGTGGTCCCTTCAGGTGCTTTGGCGGCCAGGATTCTGAAAATCCCCCACATTTGGCATGCCAGGGAGTTTGTGGAAGAGGATTTTGACGGATTGTACGATTGGGGGGCTTCTATGTCCATGTCAATCATAGAGCGGTTTTCAAAGGCCGTCATCTGCAACTCATCGGCTGTCAGACAAAAGCTTTACAGGTTAAGGAAGTGGCGTACGCCTTTATCAGTGACCTACAACGGGTTTGATGTGGCACATTATAACAGGGTTGATGCCACGCTTAAATACAAGAAGAGTGTCACTCTGTCAGAGTTTCCTGTGTTGCTGATGGTGGGCAGTGTCATGCCTCAGAAGGGACATGAGCAGGCAGTGCTGGCACTGAAGATGCTCATTCAACGGGGGCTGAAGGTTACATTGAAGATCGCCGGGAACAGCCTGGCAGGGTATCCTGAGTATCTGGAATCCATCCTGTCTGAATATGACGGTATGGGGAGGCATGTATTGAATTTCGAAGGTGTTGTTGAAGATATCGACCGGTTGTATCAACAGGCCGCAATAACCCTGGTGTGCTCAAAGTGCGAAGCCTTTGGACGGGTGGCTGTGGAGTCACTCCTCAACGGAACGCCTGTGATCGGAACCAACAACGGGGGGATACCGGAGGTCATACAGGATGATTTTACAGGCTTGTTGTATGAACCCGGGAATTATACCGGGCTTGCAGACAAAATTGAGCTGCTACTCAATCGCCCAAAGGTGTATGAAAGAATCTTGAACGCAGGGCAGGCGGACATCTTCAACCGGTTCGGAAAAGAGAATTACATAAAGGAGATTTCAGGTCATATTGGTGCATGCCTATACAATACAAGACCGTCACATCATGGCCGTTGCAGGAGATGACCGCCGTGTCAGCAAACAGTAGTCAATGGATGGCCGATAGATATGCCAGGGTGGAGATCCTGTTGTCGACCTATAATGGGGAGGACTATCTCCCTTCGCTTCTGGATTCCATCCTCGATCAAACCTATCCCTGCTGGAAGATGACCATTCGGGATGATGGGTCAACAGACAGCAGTCTTGACATCATTCGCAGGTATCAGGACCAATGGCCTGAACGATTTTTCATCATGGCGCTTTCCGGTGAACATTTGGGGCCTACCCGGAGTTTCAGCGTGTTGATGGAACACTCCGATGCTGATATATTGGCAATTTGCGATCAAGATGACGTCTGGCACAAGGAAAAACTGTCCATACAGGTTATGGCAATGGAGTGTGCTTTGAGACGCTGGGGGACTGCAACGCCAGTGCTGGTTCATTCTGATCTCAGGGTGTGTGATACAGATATGAATGAGATCAGCAGATCCATGTGGAAGTTCCAGAATATAGACCCGCAACGCATGAAACAGATTCAGTGCCTTTTGATTCACAATTTTGTCAGCGGGTGCACGATGGTCGTGAACCGGTCGTTGTTGAAACGGGTTTGCCCGATCCCCCCAGAGGCAGTGATATACGATTGGTGGGTGGCGCTGATTGCCTTGATCACGGGTCACATTATTACCATCGAAACACCCCTGGTGAATTATCGTCAGCACAGGCAAAATGCGGTTGGGGCCCGGAACTGGAAAAGTTACTTTGCGAACCGGTCTTTCAAAAGGCTTCTGGGATGGTACCAGGTCCTGAAAAATACCGCCCCCCAGGCGGTTGCCTTAAAAGGTCGTCTTCAGTCATTTGGGGTCAATCATGAAGTGGTATCCGGATTCTGCGGTATGCAGGCTAAAGGGTTTCTGGCAAGGAAACGCCTTTACAGGCGCCTGGGGGTGTTCAAATACGGCAGGGTCAGGCAGATCATATCCTATTTATTCATGTGAAATGGGTTGCCGGGTAGCTCGATGGTGTCTACTGTTTTAAGGGTGTATAAAAAGATGATCCCGGGCTTGACATTTGAAGGTTTCTCTAATAACCGTGTGAGGGTCGAAAAATAAGTATGGATACAGAATAAAACGAGGGGAATGAGTGGCAGGATGTTAGGATGGCTGAAATCAATGTTTGAATCCCGGGGGTCGGAAAAAAATCGATGCAGGCACCTGTTTTTTATCGGCAACAAGAGATCCGGCACAACAGTGCTTGCCCATAAGATCAATCTCCATCCCGATATTTTTATTACCCATGAAACAGATATCATCTGGATTCTGTATAACCGGTATAATGGGATTCCATTCGAATATTATCCCAGGGATGAATACCACAGTACTGAAGTGACCCTGGAGAAGTGCCGTCATATTTTAGATGCCTATGAGCAGATGACCCCCATGGAGTGTTATCAGAAATGCCAGCAGCATCTGATGAAAACAGGCACCCAGTGGATCAAGCCCACCAGTAAAATCCCATTGTGCATCGGGGACAAAAAACCCAACCAGCAGAGTGAAAAACCAGTGAATGACTGGGTATATAGTCATTTTCCCGATACCCGGTACGTGCATATTGTGCGAAACCCCTTTGACTTTTTAAACAGTATTCCACGGTTGCTGCCCAAGTATGACCTGGGAGCCCGCTATGGATCTCCGCGTTGCGAGGACCCATCCGTCATACTTGAAACATGGGCCCATTTTGAAAGGCTTGTGGCTCAAGAAAAGCGCAGGAAGCGCTTTCCCATTTATACGGTTCGTTTTGAAGATTTTTGCGAGCGTCCGGCAGCATTATTATCTGACATCTGGGAGTTTACTGGCCTGGATATTCCAGATGACCTTAAAGAGAAGATTCAAGCTGGTCATGATTTTGGTATTCTGCCCCAAGGACTTCATCCGGATTCCAGGGGAAATACCGTTGATGTTCCGTTATCGGAAAATGTGCGTGAGATGATGGCACTTTACGGCTATGATTCACGACGATAGCCTTTTAATGCAGGGGAAAAGCTTTTGACCCAGTTAACGATTTCGATTGTCTCCCATAACAGTAAAGCCGATCTTGAACTGTTGATGCCGTCATTGATCAAGAGTCTGAATAACATCAACCATGAGATCCTGCATGTGGACAATAGTTCCTCGGACGGGACCTGGGACTTCATGCAGCAGAACTACCCTGGCGTCTTAAGTTATCAGAATTCGAGGTGTTTCGGATACGGTACCAATCATAACCATAATCTGAGGCGTGCCAACGGAAAATACATCGTATTCATGAACTCAGACATGATCATCATGCCGGATACCTTTGAAAAACTGTTCGTTTTCATGGAGGAAAACGAAGATGTCGGATTATGTTCCGCCAATGTACTCAATACTGACGGTACCATGCAATACTTGTACAAGCGCTACCCCACCATTCTTGACCTGTCACTCAGGCGGTTTGCCCCCGGCTTCATTACCCGCATGTTTAGGAAACGGCTGGATCAATATGAGATGAGAGATGATGCGTATCACTCAGTGGTGGATGTACCTTTCATCTCGGGTTGTTTCATGTTTTGCAGGACCGATTTGATTCGGCAGGTATCCGGGTTTGACGAACGCTTCTTTTTATACTTTGAGGACGTGGATTTATGCCGGAAAGTTCAGAATCATGCCCGGACCGTCAGTTTTCCCGAGGCTGTGGTTGTGCATCGATGGGAACGGATGGCCCATAAAAAAGCCCGGTGGTTTTATATTTTCGTGCTGAGTGCTTTTAAATACTTTAACAAATGGGGATACCAGTTTTATTGACAGGATTGAATATGAAGATGACCTGTAATATCTGCGGTAACGGAAAGTTCGTCCGCATGAACGCCAGAAAGGCGGTACGATGTTCAAAGTGCAGTTCCCTTGAAAGAACCCGCTTGATGGCGTTGTTTATACAGAAGTTTGATTTGGTTAATGAAAACTCAAAGATACTGCATATTGCACCAGAGAAAGGGCTTGCAGATTATTTATACGGGATTGCAAAAGAGGGGTGCTGTTTTGCGGATCTGTTTCCGGCAAATTATCCCTTTGCAAAGGGGATTCAAAAACTGGATCTTTGCCAGGACCTTGACGCGATCCCGGATCACACCTATGATCTGATCATTCACAGCCATGTGCTGGAGCATCTGCCCTGCAACTACACATATGTTCTTTACCACATGCACAGAATCCTGAAAGAGAGCGGACGAATCATCTGTTCCATTCCGGTGATCCACGGATTTTACGACTGCTGTTCCTCCCCTGAACTGACAGATGAGCGGCGCAAGGAGCGTTTCGGACAGAATGATCATATCCGGAAATTTGGTCGGGACGACCTGAATATGACGCTCGGCAAGGTGTATAACCTTGGAGAATATGATGTGACCACCATTTTTTCCAAAGAGGAGTTGTTAACATACAACATCCCGGAAAACTGCTGGAAATATTATACGCCGGGATCCGTACTGTGCTTGTCTAAAACGGATTATTTGCTTGCATGACAAAATAGCGGGATGGTACATCCGACTAATCGAAGGGCAGCAGCTCCCTTGACCAGGTCACCCCATCTTTGATCTGCCGGGCGGGATTTCCGCCAAAGACGGTATGGCTGGGAACATCGGTGGTCACAACAGCGGCATTGGCGATAATCGCATCATCATTCAGGGTGACCCCTTTGTTGATTTTTGCGCTTTGGCCAACCCATACGTGGTTGTTAATGGTAACATCCTGGGGCCTGTTGATCCGTTTTTGACTGGAAAGGTCAATAATCGAGTGGGAATCACTGGTGCGTAAAAACACATCTGATGAAAACATGCAGTCCTCCCCGATGGTGATCCGGGTGCCGTCCTCCTGGCAGACTGCCAGTACACGCTCCATGGTGGTCTTTTGCCCGACAGAGATTTGGCAGTGATTTCCACATACATGCGCACCGATACTAATCCAGCAGCTCGGGGCAAATACAATATTTGAGTTACTTCCGGTAAACTTGAACGAGCATTGTCTGAAAACCGAATCATAAGCCAGATTCAACTCATTGTTATCTCCGGTAAATTCAAGGATATGAGTACCTCTGAATGCGGTACGGTCAAGATCGACGATAATTTTGTTGTTTTTACCCTTAACAATTGTTGTGGTACCTGTGAGATCCTGATACTTTTCAGCGGGGATGATTTGGATGTTCATCTTACTTCCTCTGGAAGTACGTTTTAATATTTGGTGAAGCATTGATTTATTCCGTATTAAAAAAGGGACATGTACCATGTTTCCCGGAAGAGATCAAGCACGGGGCTGGGTGCTCAGTATGGAAGCGCCGATAAAATTTGATTGACAAACATAGGATTGATGAAATACATGAATCCGATTCATACGGATGATTTTTAGTGGTGAATTGCTTCTGCAGGAAAGCCATATTTCAACCTCTGGAAATTTGCAGGAGTATTCAGGTCGGCCTGAATAAGGAGCCATGATACAGTATAACAAGAACAGGAATGAAATGATGAATCGACTGCTCAGAAAGTTTGTCATGGGATTGAAGAAGGTCACCACACGGTTGGAGAACCGGTATGACAAAGACTACCTTGTGCCCGGTGTGCCCATGTCCAAAACTGTCCGGCATCCGGACTGGCAGGCCTACCTATATAAAATCGGAAACAAACCCAATATGCGCATATTGGAAATCGGCAGCCGGGAAGTGACCGGCGCAACCGTGTCCCGGGCACGGAAACAACTGTCCCAGGCCGAGTATGTGGGCTTTGATTATTATCCCGGGCATAATGTGGATGTCGTGGGGGACGTGCACAAGCTATCCTCCTATTTCCCCGAAGGGGAACAGTTCGACATTATTTACTCCAGTGCCTGTTTTGAGCATTTTGCCATGCCATGGGTCGCAGCGGTTGAGATCGCAAAAATGCTTAAAACAGGGGGGACCCTCCTAATAGAGACCCACTATTCCTATACGGCACATGAGCGGCCATGGCATTTTTTTCAGTTCAGCGATATGGCCCTGAAGGTACTCTTTTCAGATGCCCTGGGATTCCAATGCATAGAGGCCGGGGTCTCGAATCCCATGGTTGGAAGATTTTCCGCGTTGGCAGCCCCCTATCTTGTCAACCGCCCGATCAGAGGGTTGTACTGCCACAGTGAATATCTTGGTAAAAAGGTCAGGGACGTTAAGGACTTTACCTGGGATCAGGTTGATCTGGACCAGGTCGTTGGAAATACGAAATATCCTGAACCCAAATCATGACGGGTTGAAGAGTTCAGTGTCTGCCAGCCCTGTTTACTCTAACGGATTCTTACGTCCTGCCCTTGCTATTTTGGATGGGGTGTGGCATTTATATCTTTTTACAATTATTTCAAATGATTTAACCCGGATAAAGTATTTATCCAAAGATGACATCGGTTTTGAAAGGGTCAGCAAGAAATGGATGAACGGTACCATCCCGGATCAATAGAAGACAAGTGGCAGAAGAAATGGGACGAACACAATCTTTTCAAGGTGGATGAAGATCCGGATAAGGAAAAGTATTACCTGCTGGAGATGTTCCCCTATCCTTCGGGAAAGATTCATATCGGCCATGTAAGAAATTACACCATCGGCGACGTGGTCACCCGGTATAAACGGATGAACGGGTTTAACGTGATTCACCCCATGGGGTGGGATGCATTTGGTATGCCGGCGGAAAATGCGGCCATTGAAAACAATACCCATCCTGCGGCCTGGACCTATGAGAATATCGATTACATGAGGGCCCAACTCAAGAAAATGGGGTTTTCATACGATTGGGACCGGGAGGTTGCCACCTGCCGTCCGGAATACTACCGGTGGGAGCAATGGCTGTTTTTAAAGATGTTTGAAAACGGTATGGCCTACCGTAAAGAGTCCTATGTCAACTGGTGTGAAAAGTGTCAGACCGTGCTGGCCAACGAGCAGGTCGAACAGGACAAATGCTGGCGGTGTTCACAGGTGGTGCAGCAGAAAAAACTGTACCAGTGGTATTTCAAGATTACCGATTATGCCGAAGACCTGCTGGTCCATTGTGATAAACTGCCCGGGTGGCCGGATAAGGTTACGATCATGCAGAAAAACTGGATCGGAAAAAGTTTCGGTTCAGAGCTCAAATTTCAGATCGATGGTTCGGATGAGGACATCATCGTATTCACGACCCGCCCGGACACGGTATTCGGTGCCACCTTCATGTGTCTGGCACCGGAACACCCGCTGGTCGAAACCTTGTCCAGGGGAACGGAGCAGGAGGGGGCAGTTGCCGAGTTTGTAAACAGGATCTCCCATCAGGAGCGTTCTGCCACCGGGATCGAGAAGTATGAAAAAGAAGGGGTGTTTGTCGGTGCACATTGCATCAACCCGGCCACAGGTGAGAAAATTCCGGTGTATACGGCCAATTTCGTCTTGATGGAGTATGGTACCGGTGCCATCATGTCTGTTCCTGCCGGGGATCAGCGGGACTTTGAATTTGCCAGGAAGTACGGGCTCAATATTCGTGTGGTGGTTCAGCCCGAAGGGGAAAGCCTGGACGGGAATACCATGCCAGAAGCCTATACCGGCCCGGGCATCATGGTCAACTCGGGTGAATTCAACGGGATGGACAATAAATCCGCCATCGATGCAATCACCCAATGGCTGGAAATGGAAGGTAGAGGCAAGAAAACCGTTTCCTTCAGGCTCAGGGACTGGGGGATTTCCCGTCAGCGCTACTGGGGGACACCCATCCCCATCATTCACTGCGCGGACTGCGGGGTGGTGCCGGTTCCTGAGGCGGATCTGCCCATCCGACTGCCGGAAGACGCCAATATCCTTCCCAAAGGCGGGTCACCGTTACCGACACTGGCATATTTCCAGAAGACTGATTGCCCGAAATGCGGCAGGGGCGATGCCAGAAGAGATACAGATACCATGGATACCTTTGTGGAATCCTCATGGTATTATTTACGGTATTGCTCACCCCGGTATGACCGGGGCATGTTCGACCCTGATGCCGTAAAATACTGGATGCCGGTGGATCAATATATCGGAGGGGTGGAACATGCCGTGCTTCACCTGCTGTATTCCCGCTATTTTATGCGGGTATTGAACACACTGGGGATGATCGATTTCAAGGAGCCGTTTACCCGGCTGCTCACCCAGGGCATGGTGTGCAAGGAGACCATGACCTGTCCCGAGCACGGGTATCTGTTTCCCTTTGAAGCCGAACGGAAATCTGCCGACAACCTGGTCTGCACAAAGTGCGGTAAACCGGTGGAGGTGGGCCGGGTCATCAAAATGTCCAAATCCAAGAAAAATGTTGTGGATCCCAACGAGCTTCTGGAGCAATACGGTGCCGATGTTACGCGGTTGTTCTGTCTGTTTGCGGCGCCGCCTGAGCGTGATCTTGAATGGAGTGAAGAGGGGATTGAGGGCAGTCACCGGTTTATCAACCGGGTGTGGCGGCTGGCCGGCGAGTGTATGAAGGTGGTCAAAGGGGTGACACCCTATACCGGTCCGGCAGACGGATTGAGCAAGGACGCAAAGGCGCTTTATATCAAGGCCAACCAGACCGTCAAGAAGGTGACGGAAGACATTGAAAAGAGTTTTCATTTCAATACCGCCATCAGTTCGGTCATGGAGCTGGTCAATATGATGTATACGGTTGATATTGAATCCGCCGATGGTGAGATGAAATCCATTCTGGCCTTTGGTCTTGAGAATATCCTGCTGCTGCTTTCTCCCATCGTGCCCCACTTTTGTGAAGAACTGTATGCACTTATGGGAAAAGAGTCATTTATACTGGAGCAGGGTTGGCCGTCCTTTCGGGAAGATGCACTGCAAACGGATGAGGTCGTGGTGGTGATCCAGGTCAATGGAAAACTCAGATCAAAGTTTACAACAGGGGCCGGGGCATCCAAAGCGAGCATTGAAGAAAGGGCACTGGCGGATTCCAAAATACAGAAACATCTGGAAGGCAAGACCATCCGCAAGGTGATCGTGATCCAGAAACAGCAGACCCTTGTGAATATCGTTGCAAATTAGATCGGTGATACGAATGAAGGGGCCCGTCTATATGCCTAAAGTGCATGAGGTGAATACGCGCAAATGGAAAAGGCCTGCAGCTACCGGCATTTTTATGGTCTGGGCGGCTATGGTTGTAATGGGCCTGTCCGCCTGTGGTTATAAATTGAAAACGTCCGGGCTTCTTCCCGGAAATACTCGAAGTGTGTCGGTGCATGTTTTCAGGAATAAAAGTACCTACAGCGGTGCGCAGAGCCAGTTTACCAATGCATTGATCCGGGAGATTCTGCTCTCCACCCAGACCCGGGTTGCGGATCCCGGCAAAGCCAGTGTCGTCATTGATGGAAGTATTGACTCCTTGACATTTTCAGGTCTGTCACGAACGTCCTCTGACGAGGTTCTTGAAAGAAGGGTAACGGCTGTGGTCAGCCTGACCATGAAAGATAACGACGGCCAGGTGGTCTGGCAGCTCAGGCGGTTCAGGGGCGTTGAAGAGGCAACGGTATCCTCTGAAAATGCATCTGATGAAGCCAGTAAAAAGGAAGCGATTGAAACGGCATTTGCCAAGATGGCGCAAAAGATTGTCAGCCAGATGCTGGATGACTTTTAATAGGGACAACAACAAAAGGCAGGATTTGCATCGGGTGCAATCAATATCCTGCCTTCTTGCTATTTCACAAGTGTCGGGTGGGTAATTAAGCGTTAACCAGCCGGGTCAGTCTGGAAATTTTCCTTGAGGCTGTTTTATGGTGAATGACCCCTTTCTTGGCTGCTTTGTGGAGTCCGGACTGAACGGTTTGCATGATGGCTGCTGTATTTTCATCACCTTCTTGAACAGCTGTGCGAACTTTCTTTTCAAGGTTTTTAATGGAAGTTTTTACAGACCGGTTTCTTTGTCTTCTTACCAGGCTTTGTTTTGCACGTTTTTTTGCAGATTTGTGATTAGCCAACGGTTTTTAACTCCTTATGTCTTTAAATTTTAACGCTGTCAAACTCAATAAAAGTGTATTTTTCAAAAAGGTGACTATAATGGTTTTCATGGTTTTTGTCAAGGAAAAGTTATCAGGCCCATTCTAAAAAATACAGCCCTGGTCAGCAGTTTGACACTGGTTTCACGGGTGTTGGGAATGATCAGAGATATGGTCATTGCCATGGTGTTTGGCGCCGGGGTATTGACAGATCTTTTTTTTATCGCATTCCGTATCCCCGATTTTGTAAGAAAGCTGCTTTCCGAAGGCGTGTTAGGCCTGGCAGTGGTCCCTGCATTTTCCAGGTTATTGCAAGAGCAGGGAAGGGCCCGGGCCGCCCATGCGGCCTTGTCAATACTCCTTAGACTTTCAGCGTTTGTTACGCTTGCCTGTACGGCTGCCATGCTGTTCATGCCGGTGATCTTCATGTGGCTGATGCCGGGACTGGGATACTCTTCGGATCAGGGCAGGCTGTGTCTGATCATGTTTCAAATCATGATTCCCTATATGGGTGCCCTGTGTATACTGACATTTTTCATGGGCGTTCTGAATGCACTTGAACATTTCACCGTGCCGGCATGCGGCCCGGTGGTCTTTAATCTGGTCATCATCGGTGTGACCGTTTTTCTGTCTTCTTTCATGCCTGAACCCATCCTGGCCATCCCCGTGGGTGTCACGCTTGGCGGATGTGTTCAGCTGGCCATGCAGGTGCCGGTATTGATGCGATATGGAATGTTCAGGCACAGAACCGTGCCGCGGAAGGATCTATCCATAGGGATCAGCAGAGTTCTGACAGGGGCTGCCCCGGCGGCGAAACAGGTGATCGCCAGCGTTGTCGGTGCAGCCGGGTATCCTATCAACCTGCTGGTCAGCACCCTGATCGTCAGTATGCTTGAGAGCGGCAACGTATCGTTCCTGTATTACTCCGACCGGCTGATCCAGTTTTGCCTGGGGCTTTTTTCCGTATCCATTTCCATTGTCATGCTGCCGGCTTTATCAAGACTCCGTGTTGAAGAGGATAAAAACAGGATAACTGAAACGTTTCTTCGGATGGTTCAATATGTGTTTTTTATAACACTGCCGGCCATGGTTGGTTTGATGGTGTTAAGGGTTCAGGTGGTTGAGCTGCTGTTCTGCAGAGGGGCATTTACCATGCCCATGGTCCGCCAGACAGCAGACTGTCTGTGGTATCTTGGTATGGGAATATGGGCCCTTGCGGGTGTCAGGATGACCGTGACCCTGTACCAGGTCATTGGGGGGCAGGGCCATGTAAAAGGTGGGTGGCCGTTTCAGGCAAGTTTAACGGCCTGTGCGGTTCATGGGGTTTTATCCTGGCGCTTAACAGCGTCTTACGGCCTTGCCGGTGCCGCCGCAGCACTGTCGCTTGCGGCCATGTTGCAGTTTTTCCTGTTGGTAATCAGAATGGATGGGCTATGGAATCAAGCCGTCAAGGTGATCGGCAGATTCATTCTCAAATCGATCATTGCGTCCCTGATCATGGGGGGGGTGGTAACGGCCACGTCTGCTTTGATATTTATCGGTAATTATGATACTACTGTGTTGATTTGGGGAACCATCGGCTGCATAGGTTGTGGCGTGCTGCTCTATCTCGGCATCCACATGTGCATTTCAAGACCGGAATTGGCCGAATTAAAACAGTTGATTGGAAAAAGAAAGCACTGACCCGAAAAATGGTAATGTCTGAAAAATTAGGGGTTTTGTTTTCGGTTTTTGTGATCATTATCCTGTTTCTTCTGATCGTGTTTGGCCGGGACGGACTGATGGATCTCAAGCAGTTGAAACAAAAAGAGCAGGAAGTGTTGACCCAGACACACAAGATCGAGGAAAAGAATCAGGTGCTTGCCCATGAGATCCATGATCTGAAAACCGACCCGGAATATGTCGAGCATGTGGCCCGTCATGAGCATGAGATGGCAGCCGGAGACGAATTGGTATTCAGGATCAGGGAGAAACAGGATGCCAAAGGGGAATAAACATGGATGAAGAGATCAAAACACTGGAGCTTGCCAAGCTATATGAGAAACAGGGGTATCTTGAGGACGCATTAAAGGTTTATCAGGCATTGGCTTTGGAGGATGAATCCAACCCTGATATCGATATGGCAATCGAGCGGATCAAGGACCAAATGAGCCCAGCGGTGACCACGGTTGAAAAAACAGCACCGGAATATGGCGAATCCATGGATGGTTACCCGGAGCTTACGGCTTCTGAACAGGTCGATTTAGAAGGGAGTGTCGAGGATGCAGGCGATAGGGAACCCATTCACCGAATTGCCCAGTTATGCGAAAAGTGGGTCCGCCTGATTGTACTCAAACATCGATTTGACAACTTTAAATATATCAAGACCCGCCTGAACTAAAGGTTGGAAAGAAAAACACGTTATCCTTCCCTTTAATGCTGGGGTTCAATCTTGAGATGGGTAATTACCGGGGTCAGAGCATAAGGATATTGAG
Organism: Desulfobacteraceae bacterium; assembly: GCA_004796375.1. GTDB lineage: Bacteria > Desulfobacterota > Desulfobacteria > Desulfobacterales > Desulfobacteraceae > MADRE2. Next base: position 10,426 of record QZLA01000104.1, on the reverse strand, counting down.
GGTATTCAAATGCCGGCATTCTGGGTTCGGTCTCCCCGATTGAATACCCAAAGGTGGAAAAATACTCCTCTGGATTTTCACCCATATCCTCCAGCTGATTCAGATATTCAGACATCGATTTCGATTCAACAATGGTGAACCGGCCGAGCTGCTCGATAATCGGGCTGTGAAGCCGGGTGGCGTCATGGTCAAACTCGAGGATCCGGCGGCCATCGTGGGTAATACCGATGGTCCTGAAGGTCAGGCTTTTTCCAACCCCGGGAAGATTCAGTACATTCCTGTCTGTGGACAGGAAAGGAAGGTTGGCATCCTGGCGAAGGCTTCTAATATTCTCAATGATGTTTTCCGCATCAAAGGGAAGTTTTCCGATTTTAGGATAAAACCGTTTTTGCAGTGTGCCGATTTTCTTCTCCTCCTGGGTTTCCTGGACCAGGCGGGCATTGGGGGCAAAAGAGTCCCGGGTCTCCTGGAATCCTTTTACCGCAAACAGGTAGTAGGGCAGTATCCCGATATCGTTGAGCACTTTTCTAAGCTTGGCGCCATGTCCACGGCGGGATGCGGCTGAGGTGTACACATGCTGGTTGGTGACCAGCCATCCGGCGGCGTTGAGCATTTTAACGCTTTTCAGGGTTTCAGGCGTGATCTCCATGGGAGATTCAAAATGGGTCTGGAATATGAATTGACGGATACCGATATTTGATGCCCGCTTTTTGAATTTTGCCAGAATTTTCACCAATTCAGGCTGGATCCTCATGGGAAGGTATACAGGGAGCCGTGTCCCAAGCCTGATCCTTAGGATTTCGGCATATTTTTCTCCGTCCCGTCGTTTCTTGTTGGCCATACGTTTGCGCCTGGCCATCTGGTATACACTGTCCAGTATCTCCTCCAGGGTCTTGTCCGCACTCATGAGTGCATCACCGCCGGTGATCAGGACGTCCCTGAGCTGGGAATCCTGTTCAAAATAGGAGATCATCTTGTTCAGATGGTCTTTCCACGATCCCCTGGCCTTGAGGCGTTCGTGATCAAAATTGAGTGTGCCGTTCTGGAACCCGTACATTCTTTGGCAGCTGGAACACAAACCGCCACAGGCTCTTCCGAGTGTTTTGGGTATAACAATGGCCACATTGGGGTACCGCCGGTGAAGATTGACATCCGGGATAACCCATCCCGCCGCGTTGGGTTTGCCCGGTTCGACCCTGTCCTCTTTTTCCCAGGCCTGAATCCTGCCGAATTCATTTACCAGGTCGTCCGAATACAGTATGTATTGCCGGATAGCCAGGTCGGCACCCATGGCCACAGGGTTGGACCGGGTGTCCAGAAGGCTTAAATAGTAAGGATTGGCAAAAATGGGGATTCCTTTTTCATGGGCCCGGTTCAGGGTGCCCATGGTATCCTCATCCAGGGAAAAATCAAGCATCTCATTGAGTGCAAAAGGGGTTCTGGCTGCAAACCTGATATGGAACCGGTGCTCATTCCACCACCTTTTGGCAGCTTTGAGCTTATCCTGATCGCTCATCCCCTTTTTAAAATGATACCGGGCGCTCCGGATTTCCCGTTTGGTAATTTTCCGGATGATGATTTTAAGGATTCGAAGCTTGTTCTCGCGCCTGATTCTCATGATTTCCGGTTCGAGGCCCGAAGGGTGCCGGTCCATCCACCGGCTGATTTTTTCTTTGGAAACCGGTGTGGGGTGAAGTTTTCCCTTGAATTGCCGGAACAGATAGATCATGTCGTGTAAAAAATCCGGTGCTGCGCCGCCGGTTCCTTTGTTGGCCGCGTAGTACAGCAGGGCAAAGGGATCATTTTCAACGGTCTCCCCCTGCAGGTTCAAATCCTTGATCATCCGGCCTGAGTGATCAAGGTAGTCGAGAATCCGTATCGTTGCATAATCCTGGAAGCTCAGTTTTTTAAAGGAGGAACGCCCTTTGCTGAATTCCCGGTAATATTGATAGGCTTCAGGGCTGGACTTGAGGGATTTTGTCGCCAGGCGATTCAGTTTCTCCTTGGCCTGATCGACGGTGCGTGAGTGCTTGAGGATCGATTCCAGAAAGGGGTTTTCCCGTAACAAACGATCCAGAAGTTTTAAGGATTTTTTACTGATCAGTACCCGTTTTTGTTCAACAATCCGTGGCAATTCAACTCCCTGGTTTATCGCATTTAATGGAACCCTAAAACACTGGAATGTTATCAGAAAGGAGAGGAAAAGTCAAAACCGATGGTGTTTTAAACTTTAAAAGTCAGCCGGACAAGTGGTTCAGTGGGAAGGGAGCCCCTCAGTTCATGATTCTATCTCAGGTGGAATCATGAACTGGGGGAATTACATTTGTATGTGGTTCTGCGCTAGCTTACAATACGGGGACAGGACCCGGGGGGATGAGTCCGCATTTTAAATAAATGGCATCACTTTCAAAATCTGCAGTAGAATAGGTCTGGAATGCAAATCCCTGGTTGTTGCCCTGGGTTCTTCCCATGAACATGGTGACAGTAAAATCGTTGGTGGATGCCGCCATTGTTTCAACATAGACCGCTACCCGGTCTGGAAGTGCATCATCAAAGAAGTTTTCGATGATATCGGTCAGGTTTCCATAGGCCGGGACATAGTGACAGTTTTTTGATGCGACAACGGTGCCTGAGGCGTCATAGGCCACTGTTCTTAACCATCTGCCTGTGTCAGTGTTGTTACGGATGGAAATCCCCGCCCACCAGTCACCCTTCAGGGTGATATAAGGGATTTCAGCTCGCTTCCCAGTCCATGAAAGTGCAGAACTGGCAAAAGACAATAAGGCAAACATGCTTAGTAAGATAATGAGTACGGCTCTCTTCTTGCTCATGATTTTCTCCTTTTTATTGGTTTTGTAAAGGTTCTGACTGATTGGTAACACAACGGGTTAAAAAGGTTCATAACCCCTGCAATTTTTTTTGTCAAGCCACGAAAATCCTTGATTATTCAGGGGATTCAACCGGGCATAACCATTGCGATGTTTGGTCGATATCCCTGGATTCATAGGTCTGGAATGCAAATCCGGGGTTTGAATTTCCGTTGTTCCCCAGGAACAAGGTGGCCTGGAAATGGTCGCTCAAGGGTCCGTTGGAGGTGATGTAAATTGATACCCGCCCGCTGACGGCAGGCGGGTCGGAAAAAAAATTCTGCAGCGTGTTGGTCTGTGTTCCCTGGGGAGGGATTTCAAGGCAGAGATGTTCATTGATCTGAGTACCCGAAGCGTCATAGGATTTGAGGCCCAGAATAATCGGGTTGCTGGTCGGGTTATGGATGGCCACACCCGACCACCATCCTTTGACAGCATCAATGCTCGCATATGGAATCACCAGGCGCTGGGCCGTATAGGCATGGGCACCGGAACAGGTCATCAGAATCGACAGCAGGATCAGTATCAGCAGAAGCGGTCCGTTTTTTTGAAACATGTAGATTTTCCTTTAGTATTCCCGGACAATTCGAAATCCCAGTGAATTTCTCCGGGCCATGGGTTTATAATAATTTCTCTGGGCACTGCGGCAGTATTTTGGTGCCTGGTGCCAGCCGCCGCCCCGTATAATCCGGTGTTTCCCGGTCTTGCTTAAGGGGTCAACAATATTGTCTTTATAGGTGTCGGTGGTCGCACCGATCCGTCCTCTCCAGAAGTCGCGCCACTTGCAGGCGTCCAGTACCCATTCCTGTACATTGCCGTGCATGTCGTAGATGCCCCATGCATTGGGCTTCAGGGTTTTAACAGGCCTGGGCTTGAACTCTCCGGCCGGCATGATTTCACCGGAGTTCCCGCAATACCACCCCATGTCAAACAGTGCAGGCTCAGGCTCATTACAGGAATGAATCGTGATGGGGCCTCCGGCAAAAGCGGTGGTGGTCCCTGCCCGGCAGGCATATTCCCACTCTGCTTCAGTGGGCAGTCGGTACTTGTTGGTCCCCTCGTACTGGTTCAATATCTGTATGAACTCCATACAGGTGTCCCAGGATACCGTATCCACGGGATAATCCTTGCCCAGGTCCTTGTAGACAGATGGATTAACCCCCACCAGGTTTTCGAACTGTCCCTGGGTCACCTCGGTTTCACCGATATAGAACGGGCGCGAGATAATCACCCGATGCTGGGTCTCGTTCCATTGCCGTCCCATCTCGGTTTCCGGGCTGCCCATGATAAAACTGCCTTTGGGAACCAGGACAAACCGCATGCCCAGCTTGTTGGTATAAATATTTTTCTGATCAATTGACAAACTCTGGGCAAAAGCGGGATTGGAAATTGGCGGTGCCCAATGGAACAATAAAACGCAAAGTGTGAAAATGAAAAGGGCGATTGCAAAGATGAGGCGGCCGCGCTGACAGATAGCATCTGTTTTATCATATCTTCTCATGGTCATTTCCCATCAGGCTAAATCAAACGAGTCAAACCAAAGTCTATCACACAAGTGCCGGAGGATACAACACTGTTTTAGTGAACACAGCGGTCTGAAATTTAATATTGAAAAATCAGCAAGGGATGATATTTAAAGATACCATGTTAAAAAATTATGAGGAGTATGCCATGACTGAGAAGAATACCGGGGCATCAAAGATGAAAAAAAGCCGTCAGAATACCAATAAAAAACGGGAGATGGTTCAACCGGATCCCCACCCAGAAGAGAACACGGCATCCATGTTTAAAAAAAATGAGTATGCGTTCATCTTCCTTGGGGCGGCACTGCTTTCCATCGTGATTGTATTCTTCTTTTTCAGGCCGGCCCGGGAACCGGCCAAGCCGGTTGCTCCCTTACCCGCACAGGCACAGGTCGAAGAGGTCAGAACATTTGAGAAGCGCATCGAGCATATCGAAGACCTGTTGTCAGAGGCGCTCGGGTCGGATTCCCTGTTTTCTGATGCCTCCGGGGGGGCGGCCGATGAGAAACCAACCGGGTTAAGTGAGCAAAAACAGCGCCTGGCCAGACTTGAAACCGCATTTGAAGTGAAATTTGATTCCCTGGCAGAACGGCTCTCCAGGATTGAACAGCAGATATCCGCACTGTCGAACAGGGTTGAATCACTGCCGGCACAGCCGGTCAAGGCATCGACGTCAAAGCCTGTAAAAAAGGCCCAAAAACAGACAGTGATCAAGAAAACCAAGTCCACCAAAAAAGAGGTGATCTTTCACACGGTCCAAAAGGGGGAGACCCTCTACAGCATCAGTAAAAAATATAAAACAACGGTTGCTCAGCTCAGAAAGCTCAATAAATTATCTGAGAACGCGGATATCTATCCGGGAAATAATATTCTGGTCAAATAAGCGGTCGCTCAAGCCCCTGGCGCTCTTGCGTTTTTGATGAACCCCCTGATCTTATCAAGGTCTTTGACCCCGGGAGATGATTCCACACCCGAGGAGACATCCACGCCGAACGGGCCGACTTTTTGAATCACCCCTGCGATATTTTCAGGGTTCAGTCCCCCGGCCAGGATAACCGGAGCCGTGGTATGAATGCCTTTGCTGATATGGTAATCCCATGACTCGGCATTTCCACCGGGCAGGATACCGGTGCCATACTCGATCAACAGAAAGTTGGCATGATCGTACTCAGACACCCGGGACAGGAAGGGGGCCTTTGCCGCGAACAGCGCTTTGATTACCATGAGGTTTTCCTGCTGGAGCCGGGTGACCAGTTCCGGCGGTTCCTGGCCATGAAGCTGTACGGCGCTCAAACCGCAGGTCTGGACAGTGGCCATGATCGATTCAAAATTTTCATCGACAAATACACCGGTTTTCAGCGTTTCTTCAGGAAGCGCACTGCATATGGCCGCTCCGGTATCAAAGGAGACATATCTGGGACTCTTTTCAAAAAACACCAGCCCAACGGCCATGGCACCGGCCCGGGTACATTCAAATGCTGTTAAAGGATCAGTGAGACCGCAGATTTTAATAAAAAGCGGGTGTTGAACACGGGATACGGTCATGGTTGATGGAATCTCCTCTATTTTCGGGACCTCTATGGGTCAAGTATGGGGGTGGATCAATGACTGGATGAATCCTTTTGTATCATCCGCTCTGACAATGCTTTCTCCAACTAGGAAATTGTAAAAACCGCTCTTGACACCCTGATCAATATCTTTTCGTGATGAAATACCACTGGCTTCGACCCTGACTATGGTGCCGGGAATCAGGGGGCTGATCCGTTTGGAGACATCCAGATCGGTTTCAAGGGTTTCAAGATTCCGGTTGTTGATACCGATGACCCGGGCATCGCAGGTGCAGGCCGTTTCCAGTTCCTTTTCCGAGTTGATCTCAACCAAGGGTTCCATACCAAGCTCTCTGACCAGGTGAATATAGTCGGTAAGCTGGTCCCTGGAAAGGAGGGTCACAATCAGCAGGATAGAGGATGCACCCGCGCGTTTTGCTTCATAGATCTGATAGGAACTCAGGGTAAAATCTTTTCTGAGAACCGGCAGGCCGGTATGGCGGCAAACCGTTTCCAGGTCCATCAAGGAACCTTTAAAAAAACGGGATTCCGTGAGCACTGAAATGGCTCGGGCACCTGCTTCGGTGTAGTTTTCGGCAAACTGGACGCAATCCAGATCCGGCCGGATATCTCCTTTTGAAGGTGATGCTTTTTTTACCTCGGCAATGATACCGATATGGTCTGGGGCACTCGCTGACAGGGCCGTCAGAAAGGAAGCCGGTGTGTCGGTCTGCTCGGCATCGCCTCTTATGGTCTGCAAAGAGATCCTTTGCCTTGATCGCTCAATCTCTTCCTGCTTGATCTCAATCACCTGTTTTAAAAAACCGCTGACACCCATATCAGGCATTCTCCTGTGTAAAGTCAGCCAGCTGCTCCAGTTTTTCCTTGGCCCGGCCTGAATCAAGGGCGCCGGCTGCAAGCTCAAGCCCCTCTTTGATATCGGCTGCGGCATCAGCAGCCACCAGTGCAGCGGCAGAATTGAGCAGAACAATGTTCCGTTTGGGACCCGGGTCGCCGTTTAAAATGTCCCGGGTGATCCGTGCATTCAGTTCAACGTCTCCGCCTTTAAGGTCTTCGGTGGCGGCATAGTCCTCAAAAAACTCTATTGGATCAAGGTCATAGGACCGGATCAGGCCGCTTTTCAGCTCAGATACCCGGGTAGGTGCCGTGGTGGTGATCTCGTCCATACCATCATGGCCATGCACCACAAAGGCTTTGCTTACGCCCAGAAGCTTGAGCGCCTGTGCAAACATTTCAGTCAGCTGGGGGGCATAAACTCCCAGGAGCTGACAGGATGCGGCTGCCGGGTTGGTTAGTGGGCCCAGCATATTGAAAATACTCCTGATCCCCACATCCTTTCGCGCTTTTGCCGCATATTTCATGGCACCGTGGAATCGAGGGGCGAACATAAATCCGATACCGATCTCATTGACCGCCTCTTCAACAACCTCCGGGTCGGTATCGATATTCACCCCCAGGGACTCAAGCACATCAGCACTGCCGCATTTACTGGAAATACTGCGGTTTCCATGCTTGGCCACGGTGACACCGCATCCGGCCACGACAATCGCAGTGGTGGTGGAGATGTTGAATGAACCGGATGAATCTCCTCCTGTACCACAGGTGTCGATCACCTTCTTGGAAACGGTCTGTATCCTGGAGGCTTTTCTCCGCATGGCCCTTGCAGCACCGGCCAACTCCTCAAAGGTTTCCCCTTTTGTGGCAAGTGCAGCCATGAATGCCCCGATCTGGGCTTCTGTGATCTGACCTGAAAAAATGTCTTCCAACATAAGGGCCATCTGGTCCTGATCCAGGTTTTTACGCTGTATAATAAGGTTGAGGTTCCGGGTAAAGGTCATGTCTACTCTCCATTTATAAAATTTCTGATCAACCGTTTGCCGACAATGGTCATAAAGGATTCCGGGTGAAACTGGACCCCCTGTGTGGGGTGGTTCTCATGCCTGATGCCCATGATTTCGCCGTCTTCGGTCCGGGCCGTTATTTTCAGGCAGGAGGGAAGATCCTGGTCGGATACCGCCAGGGAGTGGTACCGCATCACCGATATCGGCTTGTTCATGCCTTTGAAAATACGTTCGCCGTCAGTGGTGATGGTAGAGGTTTTTCCGTGCATGATCTCTTTGGCATGGATCACTTTCCCCCCGAAACACTCGGCAATGACCTGATGACCCAGGCATACACCCAGTATGGGGATCTGGCCTGAAAAATGTTTGACCACATCTATGGATATGCCGGCATCCTCCGGGCGTCCCGGGCCTGGAGAGATGACAAAGGCGTCGGGCCTTTCATCGTTGAGTTGTTCAATGGTGACCTTGTCATTCCGGTAAACAACCGTATCCACTCCGGTATGCAGGATATAGTGAACCAGGTTAAAGGTAAACGAATCATAGTTGTCAATTACTGCTACACGCATGGCTGCCTCCGCTGTAGTTTGAAACAGCCAGTTTCAAAGCTGTTTCTACACTTTTTGCTTTATTGATGCACTCTTCCTGTTCTTTTTGAGGATTTGAGTCATATACAATACCTGCACCGGCCTGGACCGTCAATTTGTTGTTTTCCATGACAGCCGTCCGGATGGTGATGGCCAGGTCCATATTCCCGGTAAAAGAGATATAGCCGGCCGCGCCGCCATATACACGCCGTTCCCTGCCTTCAAGCGAGGAAATGATTTCCATGGCCCGGATTTTCGGTGCACCGGTGAGGGTTCCGGCTGGAAATGTGGCTTTCAAAAGATCAAATGCATCATGTTCCGGTTTGATGTCACAGATGATATTGGACACCAGGTGCATCACGTGGGAATAGCGTTCAATGACCATGGTGTCGGTCACCTGCACGGTACCGGCCTGTGCCACGCGGCCCAGATCATTCCGCCCCAGGTCAATCAGCATGACATGTTCTGCTCTTTCTTTTTCATCGTTCAACAGTTCATCAGCCAGGTGCCGGTCCTGCTGTTCATTCTCCCCACGGGGCCGTGTACCGGCAATGGGCCGAAGTATTGCAGTATGGTTTTCAAGCCTCACCATGGTCTCGGGGGAGGAACCGGCAATCACCATATCTTTGAAGTTCATGAAGAACATGTACGGGGAAGGATTGATATACCGTTGTGCACGGTAAATCATCAGTGGGTCAATATTCCCCTGGCATGAAAAGGGTTGGGAATAGACGGCCTGGAAAATGTCTCCCTCCACGATGTGATGTTTGATCTTTTCAACGCCGGCCATGTAGGTTTCCGGTGCGATCTCGCTGGTCAAAGAGACGGGCTGGGTATTGCTCACTGGTTCGTCGGTCTGATGCGGGGCATTGATGGTGGAGATCATCTGGTCAAGCTGGCCCACAGAGTCCTGGTACAGGGTGTCGGGGTCAACCGGTTCGGTCAGATCATCAAGATAGCAGATCGCCACACAGGTCAGGGTCTGTTTCATATTATCGAAGATGATCATCCGGTCCGGAATGATAAAGTGGGCATAGGGCGTATCATCGGGCAGAGAGACCGGGATATTCTCAAAAAAAGATACCATTTCATAGGTAATATATCCGGTCAGCCCGCCCCAGAACCTGGGCAGCTGCTTAATGTCAGCAGGGATATAGGCGTTGACCAGATCCCGGATGACCTCAAGCGGGTCATTGTCATGGGCAATGCGCCGGATGTCGTTTCCCTTGAGGATCTGAACGTGATCCTTAAACACTTTGACATGACTGTGTGCGCTGACCCCCATGAAACTGTATCTTGCCCAGCGCTCGCCGCCTTCCACACTCTCGAGCAGGAAAGAGGGTTCATTCCTGGAATAGAATTTTTTTAGAATCGATACCGGGGTGTCCATATCGGCCAGAATCTCACGGCAGACCGGTACCACATTGCAATCCCGGGTCAGGGCGGCAAATTCAGATGGATCTGGAAATTGTTCGAGTTGCATGGTTTTTCATCCGATGACTTTGGCTGATCAATGCATGACCAGCGCCATTAATAAAAAAAGCTGCGGTTTTCATGGGCAGCCTTTTAAATGAAAAAGACTGCGGTCAACAGGATTACCGCAGTCTTGAATATCTGATCGTCGTGATTTAACTCACGGGTTAACCAGGAGACGGCGGCATTCCCATCCAGGCCTGCCACCACCAGTTCAGTTTTTGAATCATATATTTAAAGCGCTTCAGGTTCATACCATAAGGCTTTTATCTGAAATAGATGGGGTTGTCAACAAAAATGTTTCTATGTATAGAAACATTTTTGTTGATCCATCGATTGTCTATCGACCCATAGGCATACCTGCCGATCCGTCGACACACCTGTCGGCCCGCCGGCTTCTCCCTACATTCCAGGCAATGCATCCAGCAGCATATTGTCCGTGGACCCATTGAGCTGGAATCCGACAATGGATTGCGTGGAGGTGAACCCGATATAGGTGGCGGCAGATATGTTCTGTGTAAACAGTTGATCTGCCGGGCTGACCAGTTTTTCATGGGGATTCAGGGT
>QZLA01000327.1 GCA_004796375.1 Desulfobacteraceae bacterium | reverse complement strand
TAATTTTTTTGGTAGGCACGAGCAGACTTGAACTGCTGACTTCTACCGTGTCGAGGTAGCACTCTACCAACTGAGTTACGCGCCTGTAATGAACCTTTTTTTTATCAAAAGCCTGACATGGTGTCAAGCAAAATACAGCCCGCTTATTCGGTTTGCTCTGCGGGTTGATCCGGGTCTGGATTTTGCGCAGATTCGGTGGTGTCGCCTTTGAGGGATACAAACTGAACCGTGAGCGACGTATCGGTCACTTCTGTGATGTCGATGCCGAAATTCTCAAAGGTCCTCAGGATCAGGGTGCTGGCAAACTGCTGGGCATTTCCCTTGTAGACCACGCCCAAAAGCGCAGAGTTGGTCCCCAGCTCTTTGGGGATGACACTTTCGATTTCCGGGATGGTCTGGAGCTGATCCTTGAGGGCCACATACCGGGGTAGGAATTCATCCCCGTTGATGGTGACCTCAATGGTCCGCTCCTTTCTGAGATATTCGGTCCAGAATTTCTGGATCTTGGGTACCATGGCCTCACCGGCTGCATGGGCCGCCTTGATCAGGGCATCCTGGTAACCGGTTTTTTCATCAATACTGGCCGCAGTCTCCTGAACCTGGATGGTGGCCACCTTTTCCCGGGTTTCAATGTGAAACAGATCCAGGTCCACAGAGGCGACATAGGCTTTTTCATCTCCCACCCGGTTGGGGGCCTCATCAGACCTTGCACTGCCGATGGCCACGATATCGGCCTTCATCTGCTCTCCCAGGGCCATGGCCGCCTGGGCATCATAAACCGAGTTGAAGGTGATGTTATAAAATGAAGGATCGGGCCGGTATATCCCGTTGGCTGTGCTTAGAATCTGGTGATCCGCCATCAGCCGGATCAGGATATCCTCTGCAACAGATTCATAGGGCAAAGGATTATTCCCCCACCAATATCTGGGGAGGATCTCACCACCGGTTTTTTCAGAGATCAAGGGCAGGATGGTCGGGATATCCGGGTTGGCATTGATAATATTATGATCTTTGAGAAACTTTTCCACCAGGCTCATGTCAATTTTGGATTCCACGGCAACCAGGTAGTGACCGGCCTGTTTGAGCTCGGCCAGCACCTTATAGGTCACCACATAATCCTGGGTTTTCGGCAGGAGGCGATCGTAGAGTACACCCAGGTGCCGGGCCAGGACATCCCTTGAAACCATGGCGGTCACGGTGTTCTGGAGTGCCTGCTCCAGGGCATCTGAGATGGCGTCCTGTTTGGCCTTGGGCACATCCTCCTTGATGATCCGGCGTTTTCCCGTATTGATACCCGCCATGATACCGGTATCGGCAAACAGGTCAGCCGTGAACAGACACACCAACAGGATTACCATCAGGAAGGCCATTCGGGAACAACGTGGTTTGATCATCATCTCCTCGCTTATACGTTTCGGGATATGGAGTAGTCCGCCAACAGGGTCAGCACCTGGCGGGATGTTGAGTCTTCAAATCCATCCAGACAGTTCTTGGCTGAAGTCACATGATACGCTGCCCGCTCTTTGGTATAATCAATCCCGTTGTAACGGAACAGCAGATCTTTCAGGGCCTCAAACTGCGCGTCATCCAGGGATTCATTTTCAATCATGTGGGTCATGAATGTGCGGTCTTTTTCACCCGCGGATTCAAGGGCCTTGATCAGGGGCAGTGTCAGTTTTCCCTCACGGATATCTGCGCCCGGGTTTTTACCCAGCACTTCGGCACTTGCCGTGTAATCCAGCAGATCGTCCGCCATCTGAAATGCCATGCCCAGGTGATATCCGTAATCTTTGAGGGCCTTTTCTTTCTCGGGAGACACCCCGGCCAGGATCGCGCCGCTCTGGCAGGCCCCCTGGATCAGTACGGCGGTTTTCCGTTCGATCACTTTAAGATACTGGGCTTCGGTCAGATTTACGTTGCCCTTCTGGGTCATCTGGTCGATCTCTCCCTGGGACATCTCCTGGGTGATGTTGGCAATCACCCGGATGATACCCGGCAGATCAGTTTGTGAGGCGATGTCCAGGGCACGGGCCAGCAGGAAATCTCCGGTCAGTACCACTTTGGGAACGGACCATTTGCTGTGGGCCGTATCTTTGCCCCGCCGCTTGCTGGCCTCATCCACCACATCATCATGCAGCAATGTGGCGGCATGAAGGTATTCGAACAGGGTGGAAAAGGCGATCTCAAACCCGTTGACATACCCGCACATGCGGGCACTGTGGATCATCAGCAGGGGCCGGAGCCGCTTACCGCCGGAGAACAGTAGGTGTGAGGCGATCTGACGGACCAGGTCAAGATTGGGGGACAGGTGCGCCTCAAGCGCGTGTTCCACCTGCTCAAGGTCGTGCCCCACCAGTCCAATAATCCTGGATTTTAAATCCTGCGTCATGCCAGTTCCCCGGAAATATCATATTCAAAACCGTCTGTTATCTTTACCCTAACCCGGGTACCGATTTCAAGACCGGAGTCGTAAATAAATGTCACGCCATCCACATCCGGGGCCTGGAACCGGGTGCGCCCCAGATACAGCCCCTCCTCGGGATTCTCCTCCACCAGCACCTCAACGGTCTGTCCGACGTGGCTGATATTAATCTCTTCAGATATGCCGGCCTGGAGGGACATGAGCATATCATGGCGCTTCTGGGCCACCTCTTCCGGAACAGGGTCTTTAAGGTTGTGAGAGGGCAGATCCTCTGCATCGGAATAGGTGAACACGCCCAGGTGATCAAACCCTGTGGTTTTAACAAACTCAAACAGCGTGTTGAAATCTTCTTCGGTTTCCCCGGGGAATCCGGTGATCAGGGTGGTTCTCAAGACGGCGTCAGGATCTTTTTTCCGGATGGTTTCAAACAATGCGGTTAAATCCTGCCTGCCATAGGGCCGTCCCATGCGTTTGAGAACCGGATCGGCCGCATGCTGAATGGGCACATCGTAATAGGAACAGATATGATCATGCCGGGCAATGGTTTCGATAATCGGTTCAGAGAGGCTCGACGGATGGGTGTACAGCACCCGGATCCACACCGATTCCGGAACAGTTCCGGCCAGGGCCTCCAACACGGCTTCAAAGCCGGCCTCATCCTCTGAATCCTGGCCCCAGTCCGTGGTGTTTTCCGCTGTGAGAATGATCTCCCTTACCCCCTTGTCCACCAGCTGACGGGCATCCTGGCAGATCTCCTCAACGGGCCGGGATCGCTGCCGGCCGCGCAGTTCCGGGATAATGCAGTAGGTACAGTGACGGTTACACCCCTCGGACACCTTGACATAGGCATAATACTGGGTCAAGAGCTCCCGCGGGGTGTCCAGGTCCTGAAAGGGCCTCAGGTTGGGATCTTCAAACCGGATATAGGGCAGGTCAAGATCCGGATTCAGGACCGTGACGATCTCGTTGCAGGCCGAAGTGCCCAGGAACACATCCACCTCAGGCAGGCTGGACACGAGATCCTCATCATTTTTGTAACGCTGGGACAGGCAGCCGGTAACGATCAGCCGCTGGCATGCCCCGGATTTCTTGTGGTCTGCCATCTCAAGGATCACCTCCACGGCCTCGTCGGCCGCAGAGGCGATAAACGAACAGGTGTTGACAATGATGGCAGAAGCCCGGGCCGGATCCGCCACAATGGTGTGGCCGGCATCCTTCAGGCGGCCCAGCATGATCTCGCTGTCCACCTGGTTCCTGGCACAGCCCAGGCTTTCCAGATAGATCATCATATGGCTTTGGCCATCAGATCACCCAGCTGCTTTGAAAAGCGGGCCGGGTTGTCCAGCTTTCCGCCTTCGCTGACCACGGCGATATCAAACAGCAGGTCACTATAGTCCTGGATTACGGGGTTGGTGGTATCTGACTCAAACATCTCTTTGATTTTATCGACCACGGGGTGTTCCACATTGATCTCCATAACCCGTTTCTGGTCCGGTGCATCCTGGCCCGAGGCCTTGAGGATTTTTTCCATGTAGGCACTCATGCCGAAATCATCACCAGACAGGCAGGATACGGAATCTTTGAGACGCTTGGAGATCACCACATCCTTGACCTTGTCCTCGAGTTTGCCTTTGATAAATCCGAGCAATGCCGAGTACTCATCTTTCTGCTTGTCATCCACCTTTTCAAGGTCAAGATCCCCTTTTTCCGCACTCTTGAGCTTCTTTTCCTTGTATTCTGGCAGGGACTGGACCACCCATTCGTCCACAGGATCCACCATGAGAAGGACTTCATAGTCCTTTTCCTTGAGGACCTCGAGCAGCGGAGAGTTCATCAGGGAGTTGAGGTTTTCACCGGTCAGGTAGTAGATTTCCTTCTGGTCTTCCTTCATGTTCTCGATATACTCATCCAGGGAAACATACTGGCCGTCGGACTTGGTGGTTTTATACCTGAGCAGAGAGGCGATCCGTTCCTTGTTTTCAAAATCCGTGGGCACGCCCGCTTTGAGGGCCGGGCCGAACTCTTTGTAGAACTCCTCGTATTTTTCTTTTTCCATCCCCTCGAGCAGGCCGAAGATCTGTTTGACCAGGTTCTTTTTGATATTCCGGATGAGGCGGTCTTCCTGGAGGATCTCACGGCTGACATTGAGGTTGAGGTCCGGTGCATCCACGACCCCCTGGATAAACCCGAAGTATTCCGGCAGCAGTTCCTTGCAGTCATCCATGATAAACACGCGCTTGCAGTACAGGTGCATACCGTGCTTCCGGTCAGGCCTGAACAGGTCAAAGGGAGCCTTGGAGGGAACATACATGAGCACGTCATACTCGGTGACCCCTTCAAAACGCTTGTGGATCCGCTCCATGGGCTTGTCCCAGTTATGGCTGATATGTTTGTAGAACTCCTCGTGCTCTTCATCGGTGACATCTTCCTTGGCCCTGGCCCAGATCGCCTTCTGGGAGTTCAGGGTCTCATCGCCCCTCACCTTCCTAAAGGTGTCGCCAATGGGTTTGCCTTCAGAGTCCTTGATGATCTCGTTTTCAGGAATGGGCTCGCTTTTTTCAACATTCATCACAATGGGGTAGGTCACAAAATCAGAATGCTTTTTCACCACATTGCGGATGGCCCACTCATCCGTGAAATCCTGGTCACCCTCCTCCAGCT